>WRJY01000126.1 GCA_009778355.1 Desulfovibrionaceae bacterium
ATTACCGTCGGCCCCACGCTCAAGCTCCACCAGTGCGGCCTGCCCAAGCTGATGGCGCTGGAACTGTTCAAGCCCTTCATCTTCGCGCGCCTGGAGGCGATGGGCATCGCCACCACAATCAAGGCCGCCAAGAAAGAAGTCGAGGCCGGCACGCCCGTGGTGTGGGACATTCTGGAAGAGGTCATCACCGAGCACCCGGTGCTGCTCAACCGCGCGCCGACGCTGCACCGCCTGGGCATCCAGGCGTTCGAGCCGATCCTGATCGAGGGCAAGGCGATCCAGTTGCACCCGCTGGTCTGCGCGGCCTTCAACGCCGACTTCGACGGCGACCAGATGGCTGTTCACGTGCCGCTGTCGGTGGAAGCGCAAATGGAGGCGCGCACGCTCATGCTGGCGTCCAACAACGTGCTGTTCCCGGCCTCGGGCGAGCCGTCCATCGTGCCCTCGCAGGACGTGGTGCTGGGCCTGTACTACACCACGCGCGAGCGCATCAACGGCAAGGGCGAGGGACTGGTGTTCGCCGACGTGGGCGAGGCGCGGCGCGCGCTGGACGCTGGCGTGGTCGAACTCACCACCAGGATCAGCGTGCGCCTGACCGAATGGAACAAGAACAGGGAAACGGGCGAGTTCGAGCCTTCGACCTCGCTGGTGGACACCACCGTGGGCCGCGCCCTGCTGTCTGAAATCCTGCCCAGGGGGCTGCCGTTCGCGCTGATGAACAAGGCGCTCAAGAAGAAGGAAATTTCGCGCCTCATCAACGCCTCGTTCCGCAAGTGCGGCTTGAAGGACACCGTGGTGTTCGCCGACAAGCTGCTGCAAAACGGCTTCCGCCTGGCCACGCGCGCCGGCATCTCGATCGCCATCGAGGACATGCTGGTGCCCAAGGAAAAGCACGGCATCATCGAGCGCGCCGAGAAAGAGGTCAAGGAGATCGAGCAGCAGTACGCCTCGGGCCTGGTCACTGCGGGCGAGCGTTACAACAAGGTGGTGGACATCTGGGGCAAGGCCGGCGACGAGGTGTCCAAGGTCATGATGGCCCAGCTTGCCAAGCAAAAGACCACCGACCGCAACGGCAAGGAAGTCGAGCAGGAATCGTTCAACTCCATCTACATGATGGCCGACTCCGGCGCGCGCGGCAGCGCGGCGCAGATTCGCCAGTTGGCCGGTATGCGCGGCCTGATGGCCAAGCCCGACGGCTCGATCATCGAAACGCCCATCACGGCCAACTTCCGCGAGGGCTTGAACGTGTTGCAGTACTTCATCTCCACGCACGGCGCGCGCAAGGGCCTGGCCGACACGGCGCTGAAAACCGCCAACTCCGGCTACCTGACGCGCCGCCTGGTGGACGTGACGCAGGACCTGGTCGTCACCGAGGAAGACTGCGGCACCAGCGATGGCGCGGAGATGCGCGCCATCGTGGAGGGCGGCGAAGTCATCGAATCGCTGCGCGAGCGCATTCTGGGCCGCACCGCGGCGGAAGACCTGATCAACCCCGAAACCCAGGAAGTGGTCGTGCAGGCCGGCCAGATGCTCGACGAGGACGCCATCGACGAGCTGGAACGCGCCGGCATCGACGAGGTGCGCGTGCGCACCGCGCTGACCTGCGGCACGCGCTTTGGCCTGTGCGCCAAGTGCTACGGGCGCGACCTGGGCCGCGGCGGCCTGGTCAACGTCGGCGAGGCGGTGGGCGTGATCGCCGCGCAGTCGATCGGCGAGCCGGGCACGCAGCTCACCATGCGCACCTTCCACATCGGCGGCGCGGCCTCGCGCGCGGCGGTGGCCTCCAGCGTCGAGGCCAAGTCCACCGGCGTGATCGGCTTCAACGCCGCCATGCGCTACGTGACCAACCGCAAGGGCGAACTGGTCGTCATCTGCCGTTCGGGCGAGATCGTCGTGTTCGACGAACATGGCCGCGAGCGCGAGCGCCACAAGGTGCCGTATGGCGCCACGCTGACGGTGAAGGCCGAACAGTCCATCAAGGCCGGCGCCGTGCTGGCCAACTGGGACCCGCTGACGCGCCCGATCATCACCGAGTACGCCGGCACCGTGAAGTTCGAGAACGTCGAAGAAGGTCTGACGGTAGCCCGGCAGGTCGATGAAGTCACCGGCCTGTCCACGCTGGTGGTGATCGATCCCAAGCGCCGCGGCTCGGCCAAGATCGTGCGCCCGCAGGTCAAGCTGGTGAACGCCGGCGGCGACGAGGTGAAGATTCCCGGCACCGACCATTCGGTGACCATCGGCTTCCAGATCGGCGCGCTGATCCAGGTGCGCGACGGCCAGGACGTCGGCCCCGGCGAAGTGCTGGCGCGCATTTCGGTCGAAGGCCAGAAGACGCGCGACATCACCGGCGGCCTGCCGCGCGTGGCCGAGCTGTTCGAGGCGCGCTCGCCCAAGGACAAGGGCGTGCTGGCCGAACTCACCGGCACGGTATCGTTCGGCAAGGAGACCAAGGGCAAGATCCGCCTGCAAATCACCGACCCGGACGGCAAGGTGTGGGAAGAACTCATTCCCAAGGAGAAGAACATCCTGGTGCACGAAGGCCAGGTGGTCAACAAGGGCGAGAGCATCGTCGATGGCCCCGCCGATCCGCAGGACATCCTGCGCCTGCTGGGCATGGAAGAACTGGCGCGCTACATCGTCGATGAGGTGCAGGATGTGTACCGCCTGCAGGGCGTGAAGATCAACGACAAGCACATCGAGGTCATCGTGCGCCAGATGCTGCGCCGCGTCGTGGTCGATAACCCGGGCGACTCCGGCTACATCGCCGGCGAGCAGATCGAGCGCAGCGAAATGCTCGACACCAACGACGCGCTGCGCGCCGAAGGCAAGCTGCCGGCCACCTACGCCAACCTGCTGCTGGGCATTACCAAGGCGTCGCTGTCCACCGACAGCTTCATCAGCGCCGCCTCGTTCCAGGAAACGCCCCGCGTGCTGACCGAGGCGGCCATCATGGGCAAGCGCGACGAGTTGCGCGGCCTGAAGGAGAACGTCATCGTTGGCCGCCTGATCCCGGCGGGTACCGGCCTGGCCTATCACAAGGCGCGCAAGGCCAAGGACCAGATGGACGAGGCCGAGCGCCGCGCCATCGCCGAAGCCGAAGCCGCCGAACTGGCCAGCGCGATGGCGGATGCCGACAGCGCCGACGAAGGGGCTGTTGCGGAATAAGCGATAGCCGTTTCATGAACGACGCCCTGCCGTTGCGGATACAACGGCAGGGCGTTTTCTTTACCTGATGTTTTCCTTGCTTGGTGTTTTGTTTACCGCCCAAGGATAGGATATAAATCGTTCAAGGAGAAGACGAACCGTGAAACACGCGCGCAAATCTGCAGTACTGATCGCACTCGCCTGTGCCTTCGGTTTGGGGCTGACCGGTTGTGGCGGTGGAGGAGGCGGGGGCAACAGTTGCGACGGTACCTTGGTGGACAATGGATATTGGTCAGACAGTGGACGCTGGGTCGACGATGGATACTGGGAGGACGATGGGTATTGGGAAGACGATGGCTATTGGGCAGACGATGGATCCTGGGTGGACGATAGTTATTGGGTAGACGACAGCTATTGGGTGGACGACAGCTACTGGGACGACACGTCAGGCTGGGTATCGGATTGGACATGCGTGCCAGCGGACGATCCGGCCCCGGAATCTCCGCCGCCAGCCAGTCGAAGCGCAGCCGAAGGCGCATGGTACAGCGTCAAGGGATCCGACATGAGGAGTTTCATCACGCTTGACGATGGCACGGTTTGGGGTCTTTATGGCAAGGGCGGCAACGGCAGCTACACCACCGTCGATGGCATGTTCCATGGTGTTTACACGGTCAAAAACAGCAATGTTTCGGCAACGGGCACGCAATTCGACTTTGACTCTGCCACGACCAGCAGCGCCAGTTTTTCCGCCGTGGCGTCAGACCAAAGCTACCTCAATATCACGCAGAACCTCCCCTCCAATACGAGCTTCATTGCGAATTATGATGTCAATTATGACCAGCCGGCGAGGAATGTTTTTCTGACCGGTAATTACAACGCGACGATTGTCACTACCGCCCCCAATTACGATACTTCCCAGAGAATCATTACAATTTCCGGCGAAACCTTGAGCGTACCGGCAGACGCCTCCGGTTGCTCGGCCAGCGGAGCCGTCACGCCCCGCGACACTTCGCACGGCATCGTCGGCATATTTGACCTGAGCCTCAGGTTCAACGGTGCAAGCTGCGCGCTGGGCAATGGAGCCACGGCCCAGGGCATCGTCATCCTGAATGATGTCAGACAGATTCAAGTCATGGCCGTCACACCCAATGAGAAAGGGTTTTTCCTTCTGGGCAACTGGCGGTAAATACTGACGCCGATCCTGTTGTCAAACCCGAAAGTCAGTAATCAACTTGTCATTTGAGGTTGCATATGAAATACCGAATCATCTTTTGCATGGCCTTGGCGTTGCTGCTGGGTCAACCGGCGCTGGCCGAGGCTGCCGATACTCAAGCCGGCGCTGCCGCGGCGTTGAGCGCCAACGCGACATTGGACGAAATTTCCAGCCTGGCCCAGGCCGGCAACGCCGAGGCGCAGTTCCAGCTTGCCAGACGGTACGAAGCCGGGCAGGGCGTTACTCAGAATTATCAGCAGGCATTGTTCTGGTACCAGAAAGCCGCCGCGCAGAATCATGTCATCGCTCAAAACAATCTGGGCGGGATGTACAACACAGGGCGAGGCGTTGCCCAAGACCGCGCGCAGGCCGCCGCCTGGTATCGCAAGGCAGCGGAACAGGGAAGCGCCGCCGCGCAAAACAATCTGGGCGGCATGTACAAAAACGGCCAGGGCGTCGCCAAGGACAACGAGCAAGCCGTATTCTGGTTCCGCA
>WRJY01000127.1 GCA_009778355.1 Desulfovibrionaceae bacterium
TCGTTGACCGTTTCGTCAGGCAGAATCCTTGACTGACCCGTCCACCATGTCCCTGAACACCTGTCCACTATGTGTCCGGGCTATACACCCCGCAAGCGGTAGAGAGGTGGTGTTCATGCTGAATCAAAATCGCTTGTTGAATGCCATACCGCATGGATCCGCTCGATGCCGCCCGCCAGGCGGCGCCCAGGCCATGAAAGACGACCTTGCCGAACGCCTGGTGGCCCTGAAACCGCTGGCCAGCGCCAGCGCGGGCTTTGAACTGGAAGGCCAGCGCCGGTCGGTGCTGTTCTTTTCGTGCAGCGACGGCCAGCGCCGCGCGCGCGTCATCACGGCGGCTGGCGCGACGCCCGATGTGGCCTGGGCCGCGGGTGTGGCGCGGCTGCAGGCGCTGGAGCTGCCCGCGCGCTGGCTGCGCGTCGATTGGGTCACCACGGCGGCGCGCGCCAACTGGCGCGAGGTGCGCCGCATGTTCCAGCAGGTCAAGCGCAACTATTTCCGCCGGGGCATCGCGCTCGACGCCGGCTTTGAGCGCGCCTTTCTGGAAATGGAGCTGAGCGGCAACGCCATGCTTTATCCGGGGCCGGGGGTTGCGGCCACGGCGGTCAATGAGCGCAATTTCCTGCGTTACGCCAGGCAGCGGCATGGCCTGACGGCGGTGGACTTCTGCGACGACGCGCCAGTGTGGCTGTTTTCGACGCACGGCGCGTTTGCCGGCGACGATGGCGTGGCCTGGCCCCTCGACGGCGACGGGCGCGACGCGGGCCGGCGCCGGATCGCGCCGCTGACGCCGCCCGATCTGACCCGGCTGATAGACGCTGGCAGCCGCTACCTGGCCTCGCAAGTCACCGAAAGCGGCAAGTTCCACTACGGCTGGCACCCCTGCTTCGACCGCGAGATACCCGCGTACAACAGCCTGCGTCACGCCAGTTCGCTGTACGCAATGCTCGAAGCCTGGGAAGTCACCCGCGAGCCGGCGCTGTTGGCGGCCATCGAGCAGTCGCTGGCTTACCTGACCGGCGAGTTGATTCACCGTGCCGCCTTGCCCGGCGGGCAGCCGGCGGCGTTTCTGGTCGATCCCGGCAACGAGATCAAGCTCGGCGGCAACGCGGTGTCGATTCTTGCGCTGACCAAGTATTCGACGCTGCTGGCAAGCAACCGCCACCATGAACTGCTGCAAGAGCTGGCCACCGGCATCCTGCACATGCAGAACCCGCAAACGGGCGCCTTCAACCATGTGCTGGACTACCCGTCGCTGGACGTGAAGGCGGCGTTTCGCACCATCTATTACGAGGGCGAGGCCGCTTTCGCGCTGATGCGCCTGCACGCGCTCGCGCCCGACGCGCGCTGGATCGGGGCGGTGGAGCTGGCGTTCTCGAACTTCATCGCCAACGGTTATCACCAGCATCACGACCACTGGCTGAGTTACGCCGCCAATGAGTTGACCCGGTACCGCCCCGAAGAGCGGTATTACGCCTTCGGCATTGCCAATGTCGAGGGCCATCTGGATTTCGTCCTCAACCGGATCACCACCTTCCCGACCCTGCTGGAACTGATGATGGCCTCGGCCAAGCTGCTCTCGCGGCTGGCCGAAAGCGGTCAGTTCGCGCATCTGCTGGAGCGCCTGGATCTGGACAAGTTTTACCGCGCGCTCGACGCCCGCGCGGCCTATCTGCTGAACGGCCACTTCTGGCCCGAACTGGCGATGTTCTTCGCCAATCCGGCGCGCATCGTGGGCAGCTTCTTCATCCGGCACCATGCATTTCGCGTGCGCATCGACGATGTGGAGCATTACCTGTCGGGCTACGTCGCCTACCGCGGCCACCTGCTGGCCGGGCCAGTGAAGGTGGCCCCGCCGCCCAAGCCGCCGGAACCCGAAGCGCCGCCCTTGCTCCCCTCGCCCCTCGCGGGAGAGGGGCTGGGGGAGAGGGGGAGCAGCGCCGAAATAAAGCCCGCGGCAGCCCTGCCCGGCGATGGGCCGCGCGCCGAGGCAAGGCAAGTCATCGACATCAGCGCTCTGCCCCATACTTTTTTTCCGCGCGAAGGGGCCGATGGCATCACCCTGTCGCGCCAGCGCAATGCCAGGCCCTGTTGGAGCGCCGACGAGCTTGCGCAGGCCACGGGAGGGCGTTGGGCCGTGCCGCCACCGCCCGGCTGGCAGGCGGTGGGCCTGTGCTCCAGCATGGCGGCTTTTTCCCCCGGCGCCCTGGCCGTGCGCGAACTGGGCATTGCTCCAGCGCAGTTGCGCGATCTGCGTCATTACCTCGCCGGGGTCATCTGCGAAAAGCCGGAAAAGTGCCTTGAACTGGGCATTCCGGTTCTGGCGGTACCGGCAATGAAGGCCGCGTTGCGAAACATCGGTAAATACGCGCGCAACCATTACAACGGCAAAGTCATCGCCATCACGGGTTCTTCCGGAAAAACCACCACCATTCATCTGCTGGCGGACATGCTCACGCCGTTCGGCATGGTGGATTTTTCACGCGGCTCGGCCAATCTCAGTGTATCGGCGGGCGTCACCATGTCCAACATGCCACGGGATATACCATTCTGGCTGCTGGAAATGACCTTCGACCAAATAGATATAAGCTCAAAAATATGCAAGCCTCACATTGCCATCGTGCTGACCATTGCCGAGGCGCACCTGAGCCATATGGGCGATTTGCGTGGCGTGGCCCGGCAAAAGAGCCTGGTCTTTGAAGGCATGGAACCAGGCGGCATCGCCGTGCTCAACCGCGACATGCCTGAATATGAGCTGATCGAGAATGCGGCGGTCAAGAAAGGACTCCAGATCATCCGCTTTGGCCGGCATCAGGATGCGCAACTGCGCCTGCTCGACTATGCGGGCGGCTTGTTGCGTTTCAGCGCATACGGCGTTGAATATCAACTGACCTGTTTCTTGCCGGATTATGTGATCGGCAATGTCCTGGCCGCCCTGGCTTGCATCAGCGCATTGGGTTTGCCCATGGAGCAGTGTTTCCCCATTCTGGCCCAGGCGCAAATGCTGCCCGGACGAGGCAAAAGACACAGCCTGCGCGTGGATGACAAGCCCATCACCCTGATTGACGATGCCTATAACGCCAATGTGGGTTCCATGTCGGCCAGCCTGGGCAGCCTGCGCGCCGCCGTTCCCGGCCAGAGCCATCGTCTGGTTATTTTGGGCGATATGGCCGAACTGGGCGCCGAAGAAGCCCAAAAGCATCTGGAACTGGAAGGCCCCATCCGGCAAGCCGAGCCTGACCGGTTGCTGCTGTGCGGCCCGCTCATGCGGCCCCTGTGGGATCGCCTGAAACTGTCCTTCAAGGGCGCCTGGTTCGCCAGGCCGCAAGACGTGGAGGCCGAGGTTTTTTCATGGCTGATGCCCGGCGACACCGTTCTGGTGAAAAGCTCGGGGCACAAACTCGCCAAAGTCGTCGAAAAAATGCTTCAAGCCGGCCTGTGCCCCGAAGGCGGCGGCGATGGCGCATCGCTCACGGTCAGCATCGCTTTCGGCGGCGATGTGAATCTGGGACGGCGCCAGCATGAAATAGCCAGGCGCAACGGCCCTGCCCAGGCCCTGAGCAGGCTCGATGCCTTGACACAGGCCGATTTTTCCATCGTCAATCTGGAATGCGTGGTGGCCACTTGCGGCCAGCACCGGGTGGAAAAGGGCGAACGCAGCCCTTACTATTTCCGCGCCCGGCCCGAGCAACTGCAAATACTGGCCGATGCAAAAATCGGCATGGTGCTGACGGCCAATAACCACAGCGGCGACTATGGCGCCGATGCGTTGCTGGAACAAAAAAACCTGCTGGAACAAAGCGGTTTCCTGTTTGCCGGCAGCGGGGCCAGTCTTCAGGAGGCCAGCGCGCCCGTGCTCGTGCGCGTCGGCGAGTACATTTTGGCTGTTTTTTCCGTGGACACCACATGCCGGTATTTCGCGGCGGGCAAGGACCGCCCCGGCGCCTGGCATTTACCGTTGCACAACCCGGATCTTTGGTATCACGAGCTGACGCCGCGCATTGCCTTGGCCAGACGCCAGGCCGATGCGGTTCTGGTTGGCGTGCACTGGGGAGACAATGCCGCCCAGGAGCCATCGCCCGAACAGCGGCAGATCGGCAAAGCCATCATCAAGGCCGGAGCCGACGCTGTTTTGGGCTCATCGCCCCACGGTCTTTTGGGCATCGAGGTTCATATGAACCGGCCCATCATCCACGCCGCCGGCGATTTGCTGTTCGAGTCGAAAACCAAAAATCATGTGGATTCCGGCGTTTTTGTTTTGAAACTTGGCTCCGGCGGAATCACGGAACTGGATTTTTATCCCGTCGAACGCAATCACGGCTACAGCCTGCCCGCCACCGGAGAAAAAGCCGCCGAAGGCATTGCGGATTTCGTGAAAAAAAGCGCGGCTCTGGGCGTTGCCCTGGAAACCATGCCGGAGCGCGCCCGCCTGCGGCTTTCACCGTCGCGCCAGCCGGCGCGGGAAATTCCCGAAATCCCCCCAGCCTCCTATGCCGCTGCTGTTCAGCGGCCAGCAGCCCCAATACCCTCCCCGCTCTTGCGGCATCCAAGGCCGGAATGGATCGCCGCGGCGGTTCCGGGCCATGCCCGCCAAACGCCCAGACAAATTGGCCCGCTCACCCTGCATGGCTGGCACATCCCGCTCGAGTGCCTGCGCATGACGGAGCGCCGGACTCTCTGGATCGAAAGCTGGTGGAGCGCGTCAGCCCCGCTGGCCGAGGATCTGATGCTTTATTTCCTGGCTGTTCCCGAAAGCGGCGGCGCGCCCGTTTATGGGCAAGACATGTGGCACGACCCCTGTGACTGGATGTGGCACACCAGCCGCTGGCAAGCCGGCGTGCTTTACCACGATGTCATCGGCTTTT
>WRJY01000128.1 GCA_009778355.1 Desulfovibrionaceae bacterium
CCTGCCGATTTCTCACCCTCGAACGCCGCGCGCACTTCCGAGACTATCGGCTCGTTCCACTTGAACAGGTGGCCGCCTTCCTCGAAAACCTGCGGCAACTCCTTGCGCAGCTTGTTGCTGACTTTCCAGCGGTTTTCCCTGAGTGCGCGAATGATGCGATCTGCATCCTGGTCGGGCATCTCGACCAGGTTCTTGATCGCTACTTTTGCCATGTCGTAGCGCCGCAGCGCCAGCGCCTCTTCGGCCATCTCGCGCTCCACTGTCTGGCGCAGAACACCGCTCAAGTATCTCGCGTGATGCGTGAGATCGATATAACGCCATGCATGCGCCGCGTCGTCCGTTTGCAGAAACTCGAAGTTGGTGTCAACGCCGTCCGGGCAGGTTCTCAACGGGCCGAAGCGGTAACCGTCGGCGTAGACCTGCATGAAGGGCCGCGAGAAAACCTCCAGTGCCTGGTCATATTCCGCGCGCCCCTTGGCCGAACCTGCGATCGTGGCGGAGACGGGCACGATGATGCTGGCGGGTACCGCCTTGTCGGCAGCGAGCAGGTGGTTTACCAAAAACCGGTGAATCCTTCCATTGCCATCTGCGAGCGGATGCAAATAGACAAAGGCGAAAGAAAGCGCTGCGGCTCGCACCACGGCGTTTGCTCCCCTCGTGCGGACTTCGAGGGTACGCAGCGCGTCGAGCATGGCATCAACAAGATCTTCGGAAGGAGCGACATAGTGGACGATGTTGGTGGCGAAAGTGCTTTCTCCGACGAAAACCGGCGAGCGACGCACGCCCGCCCTCAACGCAATTTCACCGAGCACGGCGCGTTGCAGCATCAGCAAGTGTTCGGGGGACATGGGATCGCTCATGTGACCGCTGTAGGCGGCAATCGCCGCGGCAAAACGCTTTACCCGATCCTGCTTGCCGGCTTCTCGCTCAATGGCAAAGCTGGCTCGGGATTCCTTGAGAGTCAACCACGCCGCGCTGCGCAACAGTAGTTCTGGCCCAAAGATATGGTCGAGTGCCTGCACGCCTGCCGCGACGTCATAAATCCAGGCGCGCTGGTCTGTCGTTCCGAGGAAGACCATTGGACAGAAGTGGGGCGTTCCCGGCAGGTTGTCGTTGACGCGCCAGCGCCGATTGCGCTCCGGTCGTTGCGCAGCAAGGTATTGGCCCGAGTCGATCGCGTCAACATAGCGTACGTTCGGCGCAATGTCCGGGACGGCCAATTGCCGGCCTGTAAACCACTCGTAGAAGAATCCCGCTCGACGGGAGTAGCTGCCCGTCGGTTCTGCTTGCACCCAAGCGGTCACTTCCTGCGGATCGGTGCGCTCGAACAGCCTGGAGAAAAATTCAAAGTTGAGCCGCTCGTACTTCAGACCAAACTCGAAATGACCCCTGAAGCTGTCATGGGGTCGATACTGGGCGGTCCAGGTACGGATTTCCCCGCCGGTGTTTGCCTCGCGTTGGCGCGCTCCGCCCAGACGGCTGAGCGTAAACAGCGGTTGCACCAGCCGGACGCCGTGCCGCTCCGCGAGCCGATGAAAGCCCAACAGGGTATCTGACATGGGGTGCTATCTTGTTATGGATTTGCATATTTTGCTATAAAAATCCCATAAATCAGCAAAAACGATATAGTCGCCGCCCAAATCGAACGCCAAGGTGGGCAATCGCGCCAGAGTCAAGCCCTCGTTCTGGATCACCCAGCGTCGTTGCGGCATGGCGTTGGCGCCGTCGCGCGCACGATGCGGTTTTTCCCCTGCTTCTTGGCGCGCAGCAGGGCGGCATCTGCCCGCGCCAATGCTTGCGCCAGGAATTCATCCGGTTTTTTTGCGGCGATGCCGGCGGAGAACTGGAGCGGCCCCGCCAGCGCCGTGTCCAGGTTGTGCTGCAAGTCGCGCTGAATCCTTTTCAGAATGTGTTCCGCCTCCTGGCTTTTCGCGTCAGCCAGCAGCAGCGCGAATTCGTCGCCGCCAAGACGCGCCACGATGTCCCGGGGACGAAGCCTGCGCTTGAGCGCGCCGGCAAATCGCGTCAACACCGCATCCCCCGCGCAGTGGCCGAGGTTGTCGTTGATTGCCTTGAAGCCATCCAGATCGATCATCACGCAGGAAAGCACTGCGGGCATGGAATCGGCGGGCGCATCACAGGCTCGCCTGAAACCTCGCCGGTTCAGTAATTCCGTCAGATCATCGCAGTTCAGCGCCCGCTCGGCCTGGGCCAGAGCCTGTTGCAGCTCGACGATGCGGCTGACCAGTTGGGCGCGGCGGTGATGAAGCAGGGTAGGCGGCACGGACTTTCGGCGGCAAACGGAGAAGTGGCGACAGTAGGCCAATCCTTGACTTCGCGCGCGGATGAATTCGGGGGGAATAAGGGGGTTTTTCGAGGGCGGCGCGGCTGCCATACGGCAAAAAGCCCTCTTGAAAACCCTCTGAACCGCGGGATGCTGCCCGCATGCTCACCGAAAAAGAGAAAGACTACATGCGCCGCTGCCTCGATGCCGTGCGCCGGGGCATGCCCGGTTTCCAGTCGCGCCAGCCTCAATTGCGCATGATGGCCGCGGTGGCCCACACGCTCGCCGCCATCGGCAAGCCGGATGCACGCCAGCAAGGCGCGCACCTTGCGGTGATCGAGGCCGGCACCGGCACGGGCAAGACCCTGGGCTACCTGCTGCCGGCGCTGGTGTTGGCTCGGCTGCGCGGCAAACATCTGGTGGTCGCTTCTTCGACGGTGGCGCTGCAGGAGCAACTGCTGCACAAGGACATCCCTGCCTTGCGGCAATGCCTGCCGTTCGAAGTACGCTGCACCATGGCCAAGGGCCGCGCCCGTTACGTTTGCCCGATGCGGCTGGAAATGCGTGGCGGCGCCGAGTTTGCGCAAGACCCGGACGCGGAGGCGCAGGACGGCGCGCCGGGGGATCGCCACCGCAGCGTCCGGCTGATCGGGCGGCTGGCCGATGCTTTCGCCAAGGGGAACTGGTCGGGGGATCGCGATGCTTGGCCTGATGCCATTGCCGAAGCGGACTGGCAGGCGGTGAGTTGCGACCGGCAGGGCTGCATCGGCGGTCAGTGCCCACGAATCAAACGCTGTCCTTTCTACTTGGCGAGGCAGGAGATACAGGAGGCCAGCCTGATCGTCGCCAATCATGACCTGCTGCTGGCCGCTGCCGACATGGAGCCGGGTTCGGTACTGCCGGATCTGGCTGATACGATGGCTGTGCTGGACGAAGCGCACGGCCTGCCGGCCAAGGTGATCGGGCATTGCGCTTCGCGCCATTCGCTCCGGGGTGCGCGGGTCTGGATCGAACAGGCTGCGGCGCTGACCCGGGAAGCGGCCACCGCGTTGCGTTTGGGCCGGAATCCGGGCAAATCGGCGGCGGCAGCGGCGCGGGCGCTGACCGGGCGGCTCGACACGCTGTACGCCGCCATCGGCGAGCACTGCCGGTTCGAGGGTGAGGGCGATGTCTGGCGCTGCCCGCACGGGGCGCTGCCCGATCGCTGGCGGGAGATCGGCGCGGAACTGGCGCAAGCCGCCGCGGAAATGACCAAAGCCTTGCAGGCGATGCGGGAGGCGATGGTCGCGGCGGCGGCTGATCGTCCCGCGCAGGCTCAGGCCCGCCTGTCCGGGCTGGGGTTTTATCTCGGCAAGCTAACGCATATTGAGCAGACTTGGGCGTGGATGCTGCGCGACGATGCTTCGCAAACGCTGCCCACCGCGCGCTGGATCGAGCGCCGCGCGACCGCCGCGCATGGGCAAGACTACCTTGTCTGCGCAACGCCGATAAGCGGCGCGCAGAAGCTGCGGGAGTTGCTGTGGGCGCGGGTCGGCGCGGCGGTGTTGACTTCGGCTACGCTGCGGGCCTGCGGCCAGTTCGAGCCATTCCTGGAGGAAAGCGGATTGCTGGCCTATCCCGAACTGCGCAGGCTGGATGTGCCGTCCCCCTTCGACTACGCCTGCCGTGCCCTGCTGCGCATTCCCCGGCTGCGGGCGCATCCGCGCAATGTTGAGGTGCATACCCAGGAAATCCTTGGAAACCTGCCTGTCCTGCTGCAAAACGAACCTGGCGCACTGGTGTTGTTCGCCTCGGACCGGCAGATGAGGGAGGTGTATGCGGGACTACCCGAGGGTTTCCGCGACAGAGTACTCATGCAGGGGCAGGTATCGCGGCGGGAACTGATTGCGTGCCACAAGCAACGCGTCGATCGGGGTGAGCCATCTGTCTTGTTCGGCCTGGCCAGCTTGGCCGAAGGGGTGGATCTGCCGGGCGCGTATTGCACCCACGTCGTCATCGCCAAGCTGTCTTTCGCGGTGCCCGGTACGCCGATGGAATTGGCGCGGCGCGAGTGGGTCGAGCGGCAGGGGCGTTCGGCCTTCATGGCGTTGAGCGTACCGGAAGCTGGCATCCGGCTTGCACAAGCCGCCGGCCGGTTGCTGCGCACCCCCGAGGACAGCGGAACCGTGACCGTGCTGGATCCCCGCCTTGGGAACACCCATTGGGGGAAATTACTGCTGCGCGGGTTGCCGCCGTTCAGGATTGCCATTGGCGATGGGGCGCTGGTGTAGGAAGCACACTTCCAACGCTTCCGATGAAGCGGCTGTGGCCACTTGGGTGGAAAACCAACGGGCCTTGTGCTGTAAACAATTTGTTACGATTCGCGCCGATTCCGCACTCAGGGCCATGTTGCATTTTGGAACAAATTCAATCCCATTTCCAGCCCGTATACTGCCTCCGATGCGGCTATCATGGCTTGCTTTTTGGCCCGCTCGCACCACGCCCCCATCTCATGTAAACGCGAGTTTTCATGAATTCACAGGAAGGAGTAGCCCATGCCTCGCACCTTCACGGCCCACAGTCCTTTGGGCGAGCAGTTGTTGTTTCGGGGCATGTCCGGGCAAGAGC
>WRJY01000129.1 GCA_009778355.1 Desulfovibrionaceae bacterium
ACCGCAACGAGAAAATCAACGTGCATGGGTGGAGAACGGAGGAAGTCGATCTCGATGAGACCATCACCATCCACGGCAACCGCACCGAGACGGTGGACAAGAACGAAGACATCACCATCCACCAGAACCGCAAGGAACGCGTTGACCACAACGAAACCATCTCGATTGGCGACAACCGCGCCGAGGACGTGGGCAAAAACGAAAAGGTCTCCATCGGCATCAACCAGAACCTCAAGGTAGGGCTGAACAAACAGGAAACCATCGGCCTGACCAGTCTCAAGAATGTAGGCATTGCGCAGATGACCAACATCGGCGCGGCTTACAGCCTGAACGTGGGGGCGGCTTGGGTCACGAATGTTGGTTTGGTCAACATCGAGACCATCGGCCAAATGAAAAAGCTCACCGTGGGCAAGACCACGACGATGAACTCGGGCAAGAGCACGTCCATTTCGGCTGGCGAGAGCATTGTGCTGACGGCGGGCAAAAGCATCACGATCCAATCGGGCCAGGCCAAGATCACGCTGGACGGGGAGAAAGGCATAGTGACGATCGAGGGCAATGAAGTCCTGGTCGATGGCGTATCCATCGTCGATGTCAACAGCAAGAAGATCGACCTGAACTGACGCCTGCCCCCGCCATGCCTTACGTCACCAACATCACCCCGTTTCAGGGGCAGGCCATCGAGCACCGTTTTTATAACGGTCATCCTTACGATTGCCTGTTCGTCAAGGCCACCTTCAGGCTCACGCACGACGGCCTGCTCAAGCCGCTGATCGACCAACCGGCGTTCGTAATCAGTGACGTGCATGAGGGCAATGAAGGCCGCTCGGCGCTGCTCTATCCGAGCGACCTCATTCCCTTCAAGCCGGGCACCGACCTGATCGTGACCGGGTCGGCCAAACCGGCGGGCGGCAAACCGGCGAGCCGGTGGCTGGCCGCCATCGCCGTGTACCGCGATGGGCAGGACGCCCCCGCGCTGAAAAAAATAGTGCAACTGACCGGCCCGCGGCACTGGACATGCGGTCTGCTGGCGGGCTGGCCGCTCTCCGACATAGAGCCAGCCAGCGCCGTCGCGCTCAGCTATGCGCTGGCCTATGGCGGGGCATCGGCTGGGCCGTGGAGCCAGCCGCGCGATATTTACTGGCCCAACCCTTTCGGGCGGGGCTACCTGGGGCGCGACAAACCCGATATGGCGCGCGCCTACCCGGCGCCGCAGATTCTTGCGCCGGATGTGGACGCGCCCAAATGGCTCAAGCCGCAAAAAACCGTCGGCCTTTCGCCCGTGGACGGCCTTCAACAAGCCCGGCTCGAATTTGCCGGCACCTACGACCGGCGCTGGGAGCAAGAAGTCAAGCCCAATATTCCGCTGGACATGAAGCTCGACTTCTGGAACACCGTGCCACAAGACCAAGTGGCGCACCCTTACCTGAACGGCGGCGAAGAAATCCGCACGATTGGACTGTTTGCCAGTGAAGACGGGGTGTGCAACTTCAAACTGCCGCGCTATCAGGTTTTTGCCGTTCCCCTGCGCGGCGAGCGCAAGCTCGACCGGCTGGACATGAATCTGGACACCGTGGTGATCGACCTGGACAAGCGCCACGTCACGCTGCGCTGGGCCACGCGGGCCGACCAAGACGAGGGCTACGACGAATACGAGCTGGTGGCCTTTGAGCCAAAAGCGGCTACGGCGCCAACCGCCGCCGCGCAGCCCCGAAAGGCGCGCCCATGAGCGCGCCCAAGGTTCTCATCAACGCGCAGTGGCGTCCCGACCACTTTGCCACGCCGGTTTCACCCGGCTTCAAGGCCACGCCGCTGGCTGACCGCAAGGTGCCCAGCTTGCCAGCGGTGTCGTTCATCAACGTACTCGATCCGTCGGAAAAAGTGTTCGCGGAGGGCGGGTACAAACTGTTTTTGCTGCGCTCCGTTGCGCAAGACCCGGACCGGGGCACGCAATTTATTCCCGACGAGGCGGCGCAAAGCAACCCGGTGGAAGACAGCCTGCAATGCGTGCACGGCAATACAGGCCAGATTGTCCCCCTGCCCCCAAACGACTGGCCGGAGCCGCCACTGCCG
Source organism: Desulfovibrionaceae bacterium (assembly GCA_009778355.1). Taxonomy (GTDB): domain Bacteria; phylum Pseudomonadota; class Gammaproteobacteria; order Burkholderiales; family Burkholderiaceae_C; genus Ottowia. Next base: position 2,074 of record WRJY01000129.1, read on the forward strand.
GGGGCCATCAACTGCGGCGTTATCCCCAGCGAGGTTGTACCGTGCCTGAACGAACTTGAGGAGATGGCGAACCTGCTGGCTAATCGTTTGGTGGACGCAATAGAAAAAGATCCCATCGGATTTGCCAAGGATTTTTGTTTGGGCGAATCTGAGGAAGAAAGTAAAATTGCAATACCCACAGTCGTCAATATCGTTAAAGATCTATGGGGTATGGCCGAAGCAATGGTGAAGATAACACCTCAATACATGCTTATGGAGGCGTCCGCCCATCCAATAGATACGTATAACGAAATAAAGGATGAGTCTGAAGCAGCTGCTCAAATTATCAAAATACTCAGTGATCCAGAAAAACGCAAGGCGCTTGTCGAGAAACTAAAAAAGAAATTAATGGATCAGTTCGCTGGCATGGCATGTGATGCAGCGCATGCCATAGGAGCCATATTGACCTCGCCTACGCCGCTGGCGAAACAGTTAGGCAAGTTGTTTGCCGATCTTCGCGGGAAAGTGACTGAAATTGGTATAGAAATTTTAGCAGTCATATTGGTTACTAAAGGCGTGGGCGCATTGGCCGGGGGCGCTGAGGCGGCCGACGCTGCGGCAGCCAGAGCAGCAGCCGCATTAGTCAGAGAAACCGAAGCAGCCGAAGCAGCCGAAGCCGGAGCCGAAGCCCAGAAAGGCAGGGGGTTACTGCGGCGGTTGCTCGATTTCATCAAGAAAGACGAAGCGGGCGGAGCGCGTGGCAAGGGCAAGCCCGAAGGCTGCAAGTTCAGTTGCAACACGCCAGCCCAGCCGGTCAACGCCGCCTACGGCTGCAAGGTGCTGTTTGGCGAGGAGGAACTGGACTTCGACCTGCCTGCCCTGCTGCCGCTGCCTTGGCAGCGCACCTATGCGTCGGACTTTGCGCACACCGGCTGGCTTGGGCAGGGCTGGAGTACGCCGTTTTCGCTGCAAATCCAGCGCCAGGGCCATGGCCGCGCGCTCATCGATGAGCAGGGCCGGCGCATCGAACTGCCCGAGCCTGAATTGGGCCAGCCCTACCACTCGCGCTTCGAGCAATTCATCTTTGCCGCCACCGAGGACGGGGGCTTCGAGATCATGCCCGAAGGCGGCGACGTGCGCCTGCGCTTTGGCGCGCTGGGCCTGCCCGAAGACGCCGACGCCAGCGCCCGCGCCCGTGCGCCGCTGCACGTGCTCACCCGCATGGCCGACGCCAACGGCAACGCCATCGAACTGGTCTATGGCCCCTTGCCCGAGGCGTTGCGCCAGCCGGGCGCGTTCGACCCCGAAGAAGCCGCCGCGCTGATCGTGCCGCAAGCCATTATCGACAGCGCGGGCCGCCGCCTGCGGCTGGACTTTGCGCCCGTTGGCGGCGCCAGTGAACCGCGCCTGCCCGGCCAGCCGCGCGGCCTGCGCCTGACGCAAGTGGTGCAAACCACCGGCCCGCGCCCCAACCCGGGCCAGCCCGGCGCGCCGTTGAAACAGCCGCGCGTGCTGGTGCGCTACGGCTACAGCGACGCGGGCGATCTGGTTCAGGTGCGCAACGCGCTCGACCAAGTCACCCGGGAATTTGCCTACAACAACCACGTCATGGTCGAGCACCGCACGGCTGGCGGCCTGCTCTCGCGCTACGAATACAACGAATACTCCCCCCGGGGCAAGGTGCTGCGCAACTGGCTCAGCGACGGGCGGCAATGGCGCTTCGAGTACGGCGCGGGCTACACCGACGTCACCCACGCCAGCAGCGACGATGCGCAGGGCCGCAAGCGCCGCTGGCTCCATAACGACAACAAGGACTACACCGGCCACATAGACGAGCTGGGCGGGCGCTTGACGCGCGAGCTGGACGCCTTTGGCAACCTCACGGCCCTGACCGACGAAGCCGCTCGCGTTACCCGCTACACCCTGGACACGCGCGGCCTGCCCGTCTTGATCACCGGCCCCGACGGGGCCAGCACCCGCATTGCCTACGACCCGCAACTGGGCAAGATAGCGCAAATCACCGGCGCGGACGGCGCCATCACGCGCCACCGCTACGACGCGCGCGGCAACCGCATCGAAACCGTGGACGCGCTGGGCCACAGCACCGCCTACCAGTACGACGAGCGCGGGCTGCCCACCGTCATCACCGACGCGCTGGGCCGCAGCGTGCGGCTGGACTACAACAGCGCCGGCCAGATCACCGCCATGACCGACTGCACCGGCCAGCGCACCGTCTACGAATGGGACGACTGGGGCCACCTGCAATACATCACCGACGCCCTGGGCCAGAGCACGCGCTACCAGCATGACGCGCTGGGCCGCCTGCTGCAAGTGCGCCACCCCGATGGCGCGCTCGAGCAATTCGAATACGACAAGGCAGGCCGCCTGATCGCCTACACCGACGCGCTGGGCGCGCTCACCGGCTACAAGTTCGACCAGGACGGCCAGGTACTGGAGCGCCACGACGCCCAGGGCGGCGTGCTGCGCTACGAATACGACGGCGCCAGGCGCCTGCGCGCGCTGCATAACGAGAACGCCGCGCGCTACGACTTTGCCTGGGACGCGCTGGACCGGCTGAGCGCAGAAACCGGCTTTGACGGGCGCCACACCCGCTACCGCTACGACCCCACCGGCCTGGTGCTGGCCAAGCTCGAACAAGGCTGCCTGACGCCCGCGCAGCGCCAGCAGTTGCACCCCGTCAGCCCGGGCCAAGGCCAGCGCCGGGAGTGGCGCGGCACGCCCACGCTGCAAAACCCCTGGGGCGACGCGCTGGCCGAACAAGACGCGCCGCTGCAAGCGCCGCCCGGCCAGAGCATCATCACCCGCTACCAGCGCGACGCAGCCGGGCGGC
>WRJY01000130.1 GCA_009778355.1 Desulfovibrionaceae bacterium
GGGCGTTGAGCGTTGTTCGCCAAACGCCAAACGCCAAACGCCAAACGCTCAACGCGCAACGCGCAACGCCTCGGTATTTTCTAAAGCGTTTTGCTTGGGCCAATGACGCCCATCGCGCGACGATGCCGCTCATGGCCTCGCCGCGTTCTCCCAACAGCAAACCGTCCACAGCCGTGGCGGTGGCCGCTTGCGCGTTCGATGCTGGCGGCCAGGCCGAGGGCGCGCCCGATGGGCGTGTGCTGCTGCAAGTCACGCCCGCCGGTCATTTCGCGCCCAACGATGGCCGCCCAATGGACGTGCCGGCCTGGCGCATCGACGATGCCAGCGCGCCAGAAGTCATCGCCGCGTTCAGCGCCGAAGGCCGGCCCGCCGTCATCGACTACGAACACCAGACCCTGCACAAGGAGGCCAACGGCCAGCCCGCGCCCGCCGCCGGCTGGATACACGGCCTGCGCTGGATTGCGGGGCGCGGCCTGTTCGCCGTGGCCGAGCTGACGGCCCGCGCCCGCGCCGCCGTGGCCGCTGGCGAATACCGCTATTTCTCGCCCGTTTTTGCCTACGACCGCGCCAGCGGCGCCATCCGCCGCGTGCTCATGGGCGCGCTGACCAACAACCCCGCCATCTCTGGAATGGAAGCGGTCAATTTATTGGCCGCCGCCACAGCCCGTTTCACCCACCACACCAACCCAACGGAGACCTCAACCGTGACTCTGCTCGAAAGACTGCTGGCGGCCCTGGGCCTGCCCGCCGACTCCACCGAAGACGCGGCCCTGGCCGCGTGCAGCGCCCACAAGGCGCAGGCCGACGCCGCCCGCGCCGCGCTGCAACTGGCCGGCGACGCCAAGGCCGAGGCGGTAACCGCCGCCTGCGCCAGCCTGCGCGCGCAAGCGGCCAGCGCCGCCCAGCCCGACCCGGCCAGGTTCGTGCCCGTGTCCGTTGTGCAGGAACTGCAAACCAACATCGCCGCCCTCAGCGCCAAACAGCACGGGCGCGACGTGGAAGACGTGATCTCCCCCGCGCTGGCCGATGGGCGCCTCTTGCCCGCCGAGGAGACTTGGGCGCGAGAAACGTCCAAATCCCCCGCCGGCCTGGCCTCGCTTTCCAACCTGCTCAAAGTGCGCCAGCCCATTGCCGCGCTGGCCGGCACGCAAACGCAGGGCAAGGCGCCTGCCGCCGGCGCGCACGGCCTGACCCAGGACGAACTGGCCGTGGCCGCCGCCTGCGGCTTGAGTCCGCAAGACTACGCCAAGGGCAAAGCGTGATGACGCCCCCACGCTCCACGGCTACGCCTGTTGCGCTGCCCCCCGAGGGGGCTTGCCCGCCTTGGGGCGGCCCGGCGGCGGGCATGATGACGCCCCCACGCTCCACGGCTACGCCTGTTGCGCTGCCCCCCGAGGGGGCTTGCCCGCCTTGGGGCGGCCCGGCGGCGGGCACACAGCGCCCCACGCCACACGCTTAACGCTTAACGCTCAACGCCAAACCAGGAGAACAAACCATGACAGACACTCCAGACCGCGCCACCCCGCAGCGCGCGGGCGACCGCGTGTGCGACCGGCTGGCCCCAGGGCAGACGATCCCCGCCGGCCACATGTACATGCTCGACGATGACGGCAACGCCGTCCCCATAGCCGAAGGCAACAGCGGCTCCAACTACGCGCGCGCCGTGGCAATCAAGCGCGCATGCAGCGCCGACGGCGACACGATGGTCGAGGGCGCCATCGGCGTATTCCGCTTCGACAACGACGCCACCGACCCGATCGAACTCGAAGACGTCATCTATGGAAGTCTCGCCGGGGCCATTGACGGGTGCACCGTCAGCCAGGGCGGCCTTATCGACGTGGGCAAGGTTTTGGACATCGATGAAAACGGCGTGTGGGTACGCGTCGGCCAATGGGTCTACTGAGCGCAAAGGACAACCACCATGCAAATCAACAACGCCAACCTCAAGACGCTGTACATCGCGTTCAACGCCGCGTTTCGCGCAGGCATCGGCCAGGCGGCCAGCCAGTACGGCCAGATCGCCACCACGGTGCCCAGCACGACCGCCGCCGAGGAATACGGCTGGCTCGGCCAGCTTCCCAATTTGCGCGAGTGGCTGGGCGACCGGGCCGTTCACGCCATTGGCAACCACGGCTACACCATCAAGAACAAACCCTTCGAGCTGACCGTTGGCGTGCCCCGCGCCGCCATCGAGGATGACCAGTACGGCATCTACGCCCCGCTCATGACCGAAATGGGCCGCGCCGTGGACGCGCACCCCGACCAGCTCGTCTTCGGCCTGCTCAAGGCGGGCTTCGAGGCGCTGTGCTACGACGGCAAGCCTTTTTTCAGCGCCGATCACCCGGTCATCAATGACAAGGACAAGACCGTCAGCCAGAGCAACATCACCGGCGCCGGCAGCGGCCCGGCGTGGTACGTCATGGAAACGCGCCGCGCCATCCGCCCGCTGATCTTCCAGAGCCGCAAGGCGCCCAACTTCGTGGCGCTGACCAGCGAGAGCGACGACAACGTCTTCAACCGCTCGCAGTACATCTACGGCGTGGACGCGCGGCGCAACGCGGGCTTTGGCTTCTGGCAACTGGCGCAGGCCAGCAAGGAGCCGCTGTCTGCCGACAATCTCAAGGCGGCGATTACCGCCATCGAAACGCGCACCGGCGACAAGGGCCGCCCGCTGGGCATTGCGCCCAACCTGCTGGTCGTGCCCAAGGCGCTGCGCTGGCAGGCCACGCAATTGATGAACAGCGACCTGGTGTCCGACGGCGGAACCCCGCCCGTCACCACCAGCAACGTGCTCAAGGGCACGCTGGCGCTGCTGGTCGCCGACTGGCTGTAAACATGCCCGCCCCCAGGCTCCACTTGCTTGGCAATGTTGCGCCTGCCCCCTCAAGGGGGCGCAGCCAGTGGCCTGCGCAGGTCCGGCCACGGCTGCCCTGGCGCGGCTTGCTCCGCAGCCTTTCGAACCCATGACTCCGTGAAGCCGAGCCTTGCGCAGTGCGCTGCGCTCGCGGCGCCAGCCGCATCCGCTGCCGGCGGCGGATGGCAAAAACCATGTGGACGCCGGCATTTTTTTCACGCCCAACGCCCAACGCAAACCGCGCCATGCCCTACATCACGCACGCCCAACTGGCCGAAAGCCCCGGCGCGCTGGAGCTGTCGCAGGTAGCCAGCGACGAACACGCCCCGCCCGTGGCCCCGGAGCTGCTGGAGGCGCTGCTGCGCCGCCGCCGCGCGGCGGCCTGGCCGCGCGACGAGGTGGCCGCGGCGCGGCGCGCCCTGGCGCGCATCGATGACGCGGTCAGCGACGCCGGCGCGGTCATCGACGGCTACCTGGCCAAGCGCGGCTACAAGCTGCCGCTGGCCCCCGTGCACCGGCTGGTCACCGCATGGTGCCGGGCCATTGCGCGCTACAACCTGCACAAGAACCGCCTGGCGCCCGAAGGCAAGGACCCCATCGAGCGCGCCTGGCGCGACGCGCTGCGCCTGCTGCAACAAGTGGCCGACGGCAAATTCGCCCTGGGCGCGGGCGACGCGGTGGCCGTGGACAAGCTCGATGCGCGCTTTTGCAGCGCGCCGCTCACCTTTGGCCGCCAGCAGATGAAAGCCTTCCGATGAGCTTTGCGCCATTCGACACCAGCCTCGTCGTCTATCGCCTGCGCGCCGCCGTGCCCGCGCTGCAAGCCGTGGGCGGCGCGGCGGACTACGCGGCGGTGCAAAACCTGCGCGACTTCCGCGCGCCCAGCGCCTACGTGATCTTTGCCGAGGAAACCAACACCGGCAAAGTGCCCGACAGCGCGGGCGTGTGCGCGCAAGAGGCGCGCGTCGAATTCGGCGTGGTGCTCGCGCTGCGCAACTGGCGAGAGCAGCGCGGCGAGCAAATGCAGGGCCAGGCGCGCGATCTCATCGCCCAGGCGCGCGGCGCCCTCATCGGCCACCAGCCGGGGCACAAGGGCGTTCGGGTCATCGGCTGGAAAGCAGGCCGCGTGCTCGACTACGACGCCAACGTGCTGCTGTTCGCCGACGTGTACCAGTTGCACCACGTCATGCACCGGCAATAACCCCATGTTCAACCCACCCAAGGAGATCCCCATGAGTCGAGAAACCGCAAGCATCGAACTGCTCAAGCCCCACCGCCACGGCGGGCGCAACTACCTGCCGGGGCAAACCATCACGCTGTTCAAGCACCAGGCCGACTGGCTGATCGCCAAAAAAGTCGCCAAGGCGGCCAGCGCCGCTGCCGCCCCGCAGGCCAAGGCAAAGGAGTAACCCATCATGGCTGATTCGCAACTCGCCGCCGCCAGCATCATCTGGAACGGCCAGGGGCCGGTACACATCGGCTCCTACGACCCCGCGCGGGGCCGGCCCGAACTGGGCTTTCTGGTGGACATCTACAGCGTCGGCTGCGGCAACCGCACCCTCACGGCCACGCCCGCGCGCCAAACCACCACGCTCAACGAAAGCTGCTCCGGCCAGCGCCTGACCCTCAAGGAAATCGAAACCAGCAAAAGCCTGCAAGTGAGTCTGGCGATGGTGCAGTTCGATGGCCGCACGCTGGCGCAGGCGTTTTTTGGCGGCGCGGTGGTCAAGGACGGAGGAACCGTCACGTCCGAGCAGCTTGCCGAGCTGCAACCGGGCGACTACTTCTTTCTGCGCAACCCGCGCAGCTCCAGCGTCATCGTGCAAGACAGCGCGGCGGGCACGCCCATCACCTACGTGGAAGGCGTCCACTACGAGGCGAGCGATGCCGACCACAGCCGCTACCGCCTGCTCGCGCACCCGGCCACGCACGTCGAGCCGCTCACGGTGGACTACGAATACGCGGGCTACCTCAACATCGCCGCGTTCAGCAAAACCAACGTCGAGAAGGGCATCATCTTCAGCGGCCTCAATGGCGACGGCCAGAAGGTGCGCGTCATCATCCCGCGCATCAGCCTG
>WRJY01000131.1 GCA_009778355.1 Desulfovibrionaceae bacterium
CCGCCCAAGACCCAAACGTACCGCTTCGAGCTTGAACTCCAGCGTGTATCGCGCCCTTGATGGCTTTGCCATTTCTTATCTCCTTGCTTGAATTGAACCACCTCAGCAAGGGATGCGGTTTTCAGGGGCAAGGTCATTTTGAACACCATCCATAGACATTGAAACCAAGCGCTTACCCTCTCACTCCTCTTCGTCATGCAACTGGAATTTGCTGGCCAGTTGCTGCTGCACGGTGGGCGGCACGGGGGCGTAGCGGGCAAATTCGATGGTGTAGCTGCCCTGGCCGCCGGTGAGGGATTTCAGGCGCGATTCATAGTCGCCGAGTTCGGCCAGCGGCACTTCGCCGCTGATGGCCGCCAGGCCGTGGCTGCGGCCATCGGTGCCGGTGACGTGGCCGCGGCGGCCCGAAAGGTCGCCGGTCAAGTCGCCGATGGCGGCTTCGGGCACGATGATCTCGATGTTGACGATGGGCTCCAGCACAATGGGCTTGGCGTTGCGGATGGCCTCAATGACCGCCTTGCGGCCCGCGGTGGTGAAGGCCACGTCCTTGCCGTCCACAGGGTGCGTTTTGCCGTCGTGCACGGTGACGCGCAAGTCCTCGACCGGGTAGCCGGCGACGACGCCGCCTTCCAGCCCCTGGCGCACGCCTTTTTCGACGGCGGCCATGAACACGCCGGGGATGACGCCGCCCTTGATGGCGTCAACGAACTCGAAGCCCTCGCCACGGTCCTTGGGCTCGATGCGCAGGTGCACTTCGCCGAACTGACCGGCGCCGCCCGATTGTTTTTTATGACGGTGCATGGCCGCGGCGGCGGCGGTGATGGTTTCGCGGTAGGGAATGCGCGGCGGGCGGGTGTCGATTTCCAGCTTGTACTGGCCGGCCATTTTTTCCAGCCTGGACTTCAGGTGAGTCTGGCCGAGGCCGCGGATCACGGTCTCGTTGCTGCTGGGGTGGCGCTCGACGATGAAGGTCGGGTCTTCCGCCGCCAGCTTGCCGAGAATGTCGAACAGGCGCTGCTCGTCGCTCTTTTTGCTCGCGCCCACGGCCAGCCCCGACATGGGTTTGGGAAAGCCGAGCGGAGCCAGGTAAATGTGGTCCTCGTCCTGCGAGTCGTGCAGCACGCAGTCGAAGGCGATTTCGTCCACCTTGGCGACGGCGCCGATGTCGCCCGGCAGCAGTTGATCGACCTCGATCATCTCCTTGCCTTGCAGCCGGTACAGGTGGGCGGCCTTGAAGCGCCGCTTGCCGTCGCCCGCGAACAGTTGCATGTCTTTCTTTACCGTGCCCTGGTGCACGCGGAAGATGCTGATCTTGCCCATGTAGGGGTCCACCACCACCTTGAAGACGTGCGCCAGCACGTGCTTGTCCGCATCCGGCTCGGCGTGGAAGGGTGTGGGGGCAGCGCCCGGCTCGCCCTTGTAGAACGGCGGCGGATTGCCTTCCGCCGGGTTCGGCGCCAGCGAGGCCAGCACGTGCAGCAGTTGCGCAATGCCGGCGCCGGTTCTGGCCGAGGTGAACAGAATCGGAATCAAGTGCCCGGCGCGCAGCGCCTGCTCGAACGGCGCGTGCAGGGCGGCGGCGCTGGGGTCGGCGCCGTCTTCCAGGTACTGGGCCAGCAGGTTTTCGTCCTCTTCGACGATCTGGTCGATCAGCGCCCGGTGGGCGGCGGCGACGGAGGCAAAGTCGGCATCGCCCGCGTCGTGCTCCAGCACTTCGACCACGTCGGCGCTGCCGTGCGCCGGCAAATCGAGAACCATGCACTCGTTGCCGAAACGCTCGCGGATGTCGGCCACCAGGCCGGGCAAATCGAGGTTCTCGGCGTCGATCTTGTTGATGACGATCATCCGGCACAGCTTGCGCTCGGCGGCGTGGCGCATCATGCGCTCGGTCATCAACTCGATGCCGTTCTGGGCATTGACCACGATCAGCGCCGTATCGACGCCCGCCAGCGCGGCGATGGCCTGGCCGGCGAAATCGGGGTAGCCCGGGGTGTCGATCAGGTGGATGTGGGCGCCTTCATGATCGAAGCCCGCCACCGCCGAATACAGCGAGTGACCGGCCTTTTTCTCCTGCGGATCGTAATCGCTGACCGTGCTGCCCCTGTCGATGCTGCCGCGAGCGGCAATCGCCCCGCTGGCATGAAGCAGCGCCTCGGCCAGCGAGGTCTTGCCGACCGCGCCGTGGCCGACCAAAGCGACAGAGCGAAGGGTTTCGATGGTGTGGTTGGACATCTTTGATTTCTCCCGGAGAGTAGGCCTGAATGCTGCTCTGACCGCGATTGTCGCCCATGCCGCCGGCTGGTTTCCGCGCCCTGGGCCTCCCGCTGCAGCCGTTCGGCCAGCGGCGGCGCCAGGAGCGGCTCGCGCACGGCTTGGGCGACGAACGGATTCTGCCGGGCGTCGCGGATGTCGTTCGCGCTCCACTGGCCCGCCATCCGCGCCAGCACCTTGTCGCGCGCCGCCCGCGCTTGCGCCGGCTGGCGGTCGGGCCGCAGCCGCGAAGGCGCTTGCGGCAGCACGGTGAGCAGCGCCGCGTCGGCATGGCTCAGGCGTTTGGCCGGCTTCTGCCTTCGACCCATGTCGGGATGTTCGAAGCGCCACATTTCTTGCTCCAGCGCCTGCCATCGCAGACCGCTTTGGCGATCCGTGATTTCATCAAGAACGCTGCGCGCGCTCAAGACACCAGCTTGCCGGCAGCAGCGGCAAAATCTTTTGCTTGACAGCCAGGACAAACGGCTCCGGAACGCGCTACATTCGCGCCATGTCCTGCGCCCTGTTGCTCCGCCCGCGCCAGATCGGCTTTGGCTGGCTGCTGGGGCTGTTGCTGGCGCTGCCGCTGGCGCAGTCGATGGCGGTCTGGCACGCGGTTTCGCACCTTGGCGGGCCGGGTGAGCTCGGCGCGCAGGCCAAGCCGGCGCCGCGCGATGGCGTCCCGTTGCCGCACAACAAGGTTTGCGAGCTGTGTCTGACGGCGGCGGCCATCGATGCCGGCGGCTTGCCAGCAATGGCGATGACGCTGTCCTTCGCCGCCCCCGATGCCCAGGCGTGCGTCCCGGCGCCCGAAGTTGCCGCGTGGGCAACGCCCCCGGCGGCGGCCTACCGCAGCCGCGCGCCGCCGCGTGCGGCGGTCTGAGCGGTTTCGTTCCCCTCGTTCTTGCTGCATTCGCGCCGCGACCATCGCGACTGAACCGTGTGGCGCTGCGCGCCGCCCCTGGCAAGGACACGCCCCTCGCCCGCTTGCGGGAGAGGGGCTGGGGGAGAGGGGTTGCGGCGGCTGAAAAATGAACGCCGCTGGCCTCCATCCCAGCCTTCCCTTAAAGGGGGGAAGGAGCAATACCTTCATTTTCTGGAGTGGTATGCCAACCATGTACCCAAACAAGGCCCTGCCCGCGAGTCTGGCGCTCGCGGTTCCCTGGGTTGTTTCTCCTCCCGTTTTGTCGGCCCTCGCGGCTGCTCTCGCGCTGGCGCTGCCGTCGCCGGCGCGGGCCGAGGCGACGGCTGCTGATGCAGCGGAAATTCAGCGCCTGCGGCAAGACATCGAGGCGCTGCGGTCGAGCTACGAGGTGCGCTTGCAGGCGCTGGAGCAGCGCCTGCAAGCGGCGGAGGCGACAGTCAAGACTGTATCCACCGCTTCCACCACCGCACCCGCGCCTGCGCCCACTGCCGTGCCAGAAGACGCACCGGCCCCGATGCCGGCGGCGGCAAGCGCTGGAGCCGCCGCCGGCGGCGGCCCCAACGCCTTCAATCCATCCGTTTCGCTGATCCTGTCGGGCCTGTACGCGCGCACTTCACGAGATCCGTCGCGCTACGCCATCGCCGGCTTCGCGCTGCCGCCGGATGCCGAGATTGGGCCTGGCACGCGCGGCTTTTCGCTGGCCGAGACCGAGTTGGGCTTTGCCGCCAGCATCGACCCCTGGTTCCAGGGCGCGGCCAACATCGCGTTGGAGCCGGACAACTCGGTTTCGGTCGAGGAAGCCTATGTCCAGACCACCGGCCTGGGGCACGGCTTGACGCTGAAAGCCGGGCGCTTTTATTCCAGCGTCGGCTACCTGAATGCGCAGCACTCGCACACCTGGGATTTCGTCGATGCGCCACTGGCCTATCAGGCCATGCTGGGCACGCAGTTCAACGACGACGGCGTGCAGCTCAAGTGGCTGGCGCCGACCGACGCCTTCGTCGAGGTTGGCCTGGAACTGGGCCGCGGCCTGAGCTTTCCGGGCAACGGCGGCAGCCGCAACGGCGCGGGCATGGCGGCCCTGAGCGCGCACACCGGCGGCGACATTGGCGACAGCCATTCGTGGCGCGCCGGCGTGTCGGTGCTGAACGCCAAGGCGTCCGGCCAAAGCCTGCAAGGGCTGGACGCGGGCGGCGATAACGTGGAGAGCATTTTCAGCGGCCGCACCCGCGTCTGGATCGCCGATGCAGTATTGAAGTGGGCGCCGGGCGGCAACGCCACGCGCACCAATTTCAAGCTGCAAGGCGAGTACCTGCGCAGCCGGCCCGACGGCAGCCTGAGCCTGGACACAGGCGCGGGCAACTACCGCCCGGCGCAATCGGGCTGGTATCTGCAAGGCGTTTACCAGTTCATGCCGCGCTGGCGTGTTGGCCTGCGCACCGAACGGCTCCATGCCGGCGATCCCGGCCTGTACGCCGTCACTGGCTACGCGCCGCGCAAAAACAGCCTGATGCTGGACTACAGCCCAAGCGAGTTCTCGCGCCTTCGCTTACAGTTTTCGCAAGACCGTTCGCGCCCGGGCCGGGCCGACAAGCAGATATTCCTGCAATACCAGATGAGTCTGGGCGCGCACGGCGCGCACAGCTACTGAAATGGAATGGCTTGCTCGATCATGCGCCGCCTTTCCCTCTCCCGCCCCTTCGGGGCGCCCTACCCCGGAACCTCTCTAACGAATGGCATCTTTCCTTCTCTTCGGCATAAGCGCCTGTAGGGGCGGGCCTTGTGCCCGCCCGTCT
>WRJY01000132.1 GCA_009778355.1 Desulfovibrionaceae bacterium
CCAAGGGAACCTACGACCCAGGCGCCAGCGACAAGGAAATCAAGCTGGGCAACCTGCACCCCTATTCGGGGCCGGCATCGGCCTATGGCGCCTGTGGCAGGGCCCTCGATGCCTACTTCAAGATGATCAATGCGACGGGCGGCGTCAACGGACGGCAGATCAGGTTCATTACCCTGGACGATGCCTACAACCCGGCCAAATCGGTGGAATTGACGCGCAAGCTCGTGGAGCAGGAAGAAGTGCTGTGCATGTTCTGCTCGCTGGGCTCGTCGCACAACCTTGCGGTGCGCAAATACCTCAACGCCAGAAAAGTTCCACAACTGTTCAACAACGCCGGAACCACCCAGTTCGGCGATTACAAGGAATTTCCCTGGACCATGGGCTGGCAGCCGACCTATCAGGCCGAGGGGCACATTTATGCGCACCGCATCATGGAAAACCACCCCAATGCCAGGATTGGCGTGCTCCAGCAAAACGACGACTTCGGCAAGGACAACATGAAGGGGCTGCTCGATGGCCTGGGCGACAAGGCCAAGACCATGATCGCGCAGCACATCACCTACGACTTGACCGACCCGACCATCGACAGCGCGCTGGTCAAGCTCCATGCATCGGGCTGCGACGTGTTCGTGAACCTGTCCACGCCCAAATTCGCGGCCCAGGCGATCCGCAAGATGGCGGAGCTGGGCTGGAAGCCGGCGCACTACCTGTCCAGCGTTTCGGCTTCGGTCAAGTCGGTGCTCAGCCCTGCCGGTTTCGACAATGCCAAAGACCTCATCACGGCGGCTTACCTGATGGAAACTTCCTCGCCCGAGGCCGCCACGGACAAGAACATGCAGGCTTATTTCGCGTTCATGAAGGCGTACAACGCATCGGGTGACCCGGACGAGGCGCTGAATGTGCTGGGCTACTCGGTCGGCGCCACCATGGTGCAGGTGCTCAAGCAGTGCGGCGACGATTTGACGCGCGCCAACGTCATGAAGCAGGCGGCCAACCTGAAGGACTTCGCGGCGCCCTTGCTGTGGCCGGGCATCACTCTCAGCACCTCCCCCACCGACTACTACCCGATCAAGCAAAAGGTACTGGTGCGCTTCAATGGCCAGAAGTACGAGGCCATTTCAAAACCCCTGATGGGCTGACCGCTCCCAATGCAGTCAAGCGATGAACCGGCAAACAGCGCGCAGTTGCTGCGCCTGCAAGGGGTCACGGTGCGATTCGGCGGCATCCTGGCGCTCGATAACGTGTCCTTCACGGTGCGGCGCGGCCAGATCTGCGGCCTGATCGGCCCCAACGGCGCGGGCAAGAGCACCTTGTTCAATTGCCTGTCCAGGCTGTACACGTGCGACAGCGGCTCCATCTGGCTGGAGGGCCAGGCCGTGACCAACATGCCGCGGCACCGCATGGCGGCCATGGGCATTGGCCGTACCTTCCAGAATCTGGCGCTGTTCTCGCGCATGACGGTGCGCGAGAACGTGCTCATCGGCTGCCACATACGGCATCACCTCGGCTTCGTGCGCAGCGCCTTGCGCATCGCCGGCGCGCGCCAGCGCGAAGCGGCCGCGCAGGCCAAGGCCCAGGAATTGCTGGACTGGCTGGACTTGACGCCGCATGCCGACAAGCTGACCAGCGATTTGCCCTTTGGCACGCAAAAGCGCGTCGAACTGGCGCGCGCCCTGGCCACGCAACCCAAACTGCTGTTGCTCGATGAGCCGGCCTGCGGCCTCAATCACGAAGAGTTGCAAAGCCTGGGCGAACTGATTCGCGGCATCCGGGAACGCCTGAACCTCACCGTGCTGCTCGTGGAACACAACATGGGTCTGGTCATGGGCGTGTCCGACCATGTGGTGGCGCTGAATTTTGGCCGGAAGATCGCCGAAGGCACGCCCGCCGAGGTGCGTGCGCACCCCGAAGTGATCCGCGCCTACCTGGGCGCAGAGACCGGGGAGGCGCTGACATGAGCGCCCCTTTGTTGCAAGTGCGCGGGCTCAAGGCCCGCTACGGCAGGATCGAAGTGCTGCATGGCATCGACCTGGACGTGATGCCTGGCCAGATCACCGCCTTGCTGGGCGCCAACGGCGCTGGCAAGACCACCAGCTTGCGCGCGTTGTGCCAGTTCATGGTGCAAAGCAGCGGCTCCATCCAACTGGCGGGCGCCGAACTGCTGGGCCGCTCGACCGAGTCCATCGCCAAGCTGGGAGTCGGGCATGTGCCCGACGGGCGCGGCACTTTTTCCGGCCTGATGGTGGAAGAAAACCTGCGCCTGGGCGCGTATGCGCGCGCCAGCCGCGAAGGCATGGACGACGACATGGCGCGCATCTACGACTATTTCCCTCGCCTGAAAGAGCGTACCAGGCAGCAGGCGGGCACCTTGTCGGGCGGCGAGCAGCAGATGCTGGCCATCGGGCGCGCGCTCATGGGCCGGCCGCGCCTGTTGTTGCTCGACGAGCCATCGTTCGGCCTGGCGCCCCTGGTGGTCAAGGACATCTTCGCCATCATGCGCCGCATCAACGCGGAGCAGCATGTCTCCATCCTGCTGGTCGAGCAGAACGCGCGCCTGGCGCTCGACTTGGCCGACACCGCCTACCTGCTGGAAACGGGCCGCGTGGCGCTGTCGGGCAGTGTCGACGACATGAAGCGCAGCGACGCCGTGCGCCGCGCCTATTTGGGCGAATGACCCCAGGATCGCGGGAGAAAGCGCATGCAAGAGTTCATACATCAGGTGCTGGCCGGTCTGGCAACGGGGGGTATCTACGGCTGCGTGGCCCTGGCGCTGGTCATGATTTACCAAGCCACGCACCACATCAATTTCGCCCAGGGAGAGATGGCCATGTTCTCCACCTTCCTGGCGTGGATGTTCATCGACTGCGGCATACCCTATTGGGGCGCTTTTGCGCTGACCGTGCTGTTGTCGTTCGTGATTGGCGCGGTGGTCGAGTTCGTGGTGATCCGGCCATTGCACAACGCGCCTGTACTTTCCATCGTGGTGGTCTTCATCGGCCTGCTGGTGATCTTCCAGAGCATGGCGGGCTGGATTTTTGGCTACACCATCAAGCCCTTTCCAAGCCCGTTTCCGATCGATGCCTGGTATGGCAGCCGGCTGATGTCCGCGCACGAGGTGGGCACGATCTTCGTGGCCCTGGTCATGGTGGCTTTGCTGTTCACGTTCTTTCGCTTCACGCCGTTGGGGCTTGCCATGCGCGCCGCGGCGCAAAACCCGGCCTCCTCGCGTCTGGTGGGCATTCGCGTTGGGCGCATGCTGATGCTCGGCTGGGGTTTGGCCGCCGCCATCGGCGCGGTCGCCGGCATGATGGTGGCCCCCGTGGTCTTCCTCGATCCTTCCATGATGAGCGGCGTGCTCCTCTATGCCTTTGCGGGCGCCTTGATCGGCGGCATCGACAACCCGGTCGGCGCCATCATCGGCGGCTTGTTCGTGGGAGTGCTGGAAAACATTCTGGGCGCCTACGTGGTGGGCTCCGAGCTCAAGCTCGTGGTGGCGCTCGTCGTCATCATCGCGGTGCTTATCGTGCGCCCTTCGGGGCTGCTGGGTAAAAAAATCGTCACCAGGGTCTAAGCCAATGAATCAGAGCGCACAACCCACGCCGTCCAAGGGGCTGGCTCGAGTCTTCACTTTTCCCCGGCTAGGCGTCCTGGGCCTGCTGGCGCTGGCCTTTGCACTGACCTATGTGCTCAAGGGCTATCAGTTGTTCCAGGGCGCCATGGTGCTTTCCTATGCAATTGCCCTGCTGGGCCTGAACCTGCTGACGGGCTACAACGGCCAGATTTCTCTCGGACATGGCGCTTTTTACGCCTTGGGCGCTTACGCGGCGGGCATGTTGATCGAGCATCTGGACATGCCGTACTGGTTGACCGTTCCCTGCGCCGGCGCGCTGTGCCTGGTGGCGGGCTACCTGTTTGGCCGGCCAGCCTTGAAGCTCGATGGCCTATATCTGGCATTGGCCACGTTCGCGCTGGGCATTGCCATGCCGCAACTGCTCAAGTACAAGGCGCTGGAACCCTGGACGGGCGGCGTGCAAGGTCTGATCCTCACGAAGCCGGATGCGCCTTGGGGCTTGCCCCTGTCGCAAGACCAGTGGATGTATGTGTTCGTCCTGATCGTGACCATCATCATGTTCTGGCTGGCGCACAACATGATCGAAAGCAGCACGGGCCGCGCGCTGCGCGCCATCCGCGACCATGCGCTGGCGGCCGAGGCGCTGGGGGTGGACAACCGCCACTACAAGTGCATGACCTTCGGCATCTCGGCGGCCTATACCGGCGTGGGCGGCGCCTTGTCGGCGATTGCGGTGCAGTACGTGTCGCCCGACTCGTTCAACCTGTTCCTGTCGATTTCCCTGCTCGTGGGCATCGTCGTGGGCGGCGTGGGCACGCTGTGGGGAGGGGTGTTCGGCGCGGTGTTCATCATGTTCGTGCCCACGCTGGCCGAGTCCATCTCCAAGGCCGCGCCCTGGGCCATCTACGGCGTGATTCTCATCTTGTTGATGTTTTTGATGCCGGGTGGCGTGGTGGGGCTGGCCAAGAATATCCCGGGTATCCATCGAACTTCACGCCCGCCGGCTTGCCCCGCGCCTCCCATTTCGACAAGGGGCGAATAATCGTCCATTCCGACGATGCCGCGCCCAGGCGCGGCGCGAACAATGCCCTGACTCTCACCAAACGCAAGATACAACCGGAGAAAACTTGTATGTCTGAAGCCTATATCGTTGCAACCGCCCGCACTGCCGGAGGCCGCCGCAATGGCCGTCTGTCCGGCTGGCACCCTGCCGATCTCGCCGCGCAGGTGCTCGATGCGCTGGTGGCGCGCACCGGCGCCGACCCCGCGCTGGTGGAAGATGTCATCATGGGCTGCGTCGGCCAGGCCGGCGAGCAGTCCTCCAACGTGGCGCGCAATGCAGTGCTGTCCTCCAAGTTGCCCGAGTCGGTGCCGGGTACCTCGGTCGATCGCCAGTGCGGCTCCTCGCAGCAAGCCTTGCATTTCGCGGCGCAGGCCGTGATGTCG
>WRJY01000133.1 GCA_009778355.1 Desulfovibrionaceae bacterium
CAAACCATGGCCAAATCCGTCGTCCGCACCGCCGGTTCCAGCCTGGGCCGGCAAATTATTCGCGGGGTGCTGGGCGGGCTGCTGGGGGGGAAGAAGTGAGTGCGAAATTGCGATCCGGCCCCAATTACCTCCAAATACCTTTGTTAGACCGATGAGGACATGGTCATGAGCACGAACGAAGAGAAGCCATCTTATGAACTCTCAGCAACTGAATTTGAGGCAGAGGTATCAGACATGCTCAAAGCCGCCAGAGCAAGTCATCCTATTTCCACCGAGGTGCTTACTGCACTCACAATCGGGTTCCACGCAACTATAAGGATATTTCTTGATCTCGGCCCTGACAAAATACTCGGTCACGAAGCGCTTCGCATAGCGATCTCAGAGTGCGACACACTCAACAATTTGCTACTCGAAAAACTCCAGGGTCAGTTAACCAGAATTGATCTTGTGCTTTGGGATGCAACCGGATACATCCATGGTTGGTTTCTGGACCAGCGAGGCCATCTAGCTGTCCAGTTAGGATCGTGCCCCGAAGTTGTCGCAAAACTTGCTGCAGTGCTCCAAACCTTGTCTCCGTATGATCAAGAGTGGGGTGCTCTATTAAAACAACGCGCGGAGAGTTTGGTGTCTCTGGTTCTCCTTGCAAGAAAGAAAGCTGAACTTCAAGCACGTGCCAAGGTTCAATCGCAAGGCTGGTTTAAGAAGCTTATTTTCCCCACTTCTCTGGAGAAAGAGCTACTGTCCCTTGGATTTTTATAAAAACGAGTACCGTAATTCAATGAACTCGCCCAAGCCGAGGTGTCCAAGCGCCACGGTGGCATCCTCAAGGTTTGGCAAAACCGTGATCTGACCCCACTTTCACTAGAATACCATGTTAAATAATATATCTACTATGCTTTGTGCTGCACAGCAAATTAAGTCTAGGCTGGATGATCTCGTGCAAACTGCATCCATACATGATGGCGAACCATGGAACGTTTCTAGTAAATTGTATGCAACGATTGCCAACCAATTTGAGGTTGTTTCGCTCCTAATTCGTCATAATTTCATATTTGACGCTTTTATCATAGTGCGATCAATGACAGAAGGATTTGTCGACTTGCTAACCATCATAGATAATCCAGAATACATCAATGAAATAAAATATTATGATGAACATGAGACCTGCAAATTATTCATCAGTCTTCAGGAAAAATCAAAAACTAGCAATGATGCTAATGCGCAGACAAAACCAGATCATGAGCCAAAAGATCGGAAAAATAAGCATCGTTTACCAACAATACATGAACGTTTAGGAAAAATAAATCGATCGGAAATATATCCGCTATATAAATTTCTTTGTCAATTTTCGCATAATCAGTTTGCATCACTATTGGCCCGTCACGAAGAAAATATACCACAAAACAAATTCTCTGCTGTAGCCCTAGATGCAGCAATTAAAATTTTATGTCAAGCATTCCAAAAGTTGCACGCCTTCACCAATGTATCCGACTCCAAAATTAATCAAGCCATTGAATATGCCAATGAAACCTGGGAACAGGTGTACGCAGGGCCGTAGGATGGGTAGAGCGTAAGCGAAACCCATCGCCGCAAAGCGTTATGCCTTGGAATTGATGGGTTTCGCTTTGCTCTACCCATCCTACCGGGGAAATGGCAATTCCTGTCACGGCATGCTCGCCATGTCATTCCGTAGCGGTTGGGGTTGCGGCACGCGGCAAAGGTACATTCATACAAATATAAAATTGAATTTTACTTTTGTCAGACCCCTGCCGTCACCCCGAACACCAGCGCCGCGAACCGTCAGTGGCTATAAGCCACCTCGCCATGCGAGGCAATGTCCAGCCCCTCGCGCTCTGACTCCTCGCTGACGCGCAGACCGACCGCGGCCTTGCAGATGGCGCAGCAAGCCGCGGCCACCGCGCCTGACCAAGGTAACGAACATGCTCTTGATCTGCACCCCGACTTGGCGCGCCATGCTGAAGCCTTCGGGTTCGATGCCGCCCAAACCCTCGGCGCAGAACACGCCGGTGAGAATGGCGTCCGCAATGCCGCTGACGCCGCTCACGCCGAACACGTCATCGGCCTTGGTCATGCGCTTGAGGCTGGATACGCCCCGCAGGCACAGCGGGCCGGCGGGGAGGCCGATGACCAGCGAACCCATTGGGTCCACGAAACCGGCGGCAGGCTCTTGTAGACTTCCCTTCCTTTCGCATTTCAATATTGGATCTTCATGCCTTCCAAACGCCTGCTTCTACGGTTCGTGGCCGCGCTGGCCGGTTTGTGCATCGGAGCCGCCGCCGTGGCTCAGGAAAGCCCGATGGGGCGCATCGAGCGCACCAAGATGCTGCGCGTGGGCGTGATTTCGGGCGCCACGCCATATTTCCACAAAGACTTGGTGACGCAGCAGTGGGACGGTTTCGGCCCCGACTTTGCCGCCAGTCTGGCCAAAAAACTCGGCGTCAGCGTGGAACTGGTGGAAACCACCTGGGGCAACGCGGTGATGGACCTGCAAACCAACAAGATCGACGTGATGTTCGGCCTCGGCCCGACGCCGCAGCGCCGCGAGATGGTGGACTTTTCGGATATCCTGTTCAACAACACCCTGACGGCGGTTTGCCGCGCGGGCTTCGGACCGGTTACGACCTGGGAGCAACTCAACGATCCGAAGGTCAAGATCACGGTGGACGTGGGTTCCAACCAGGATCAGCACGCGACGAGGCTGCTGCCCAAGGCCACGTTCTCGCGCCTGAACAGCTCGGGCGAGGCATCGATGGCGGTGCAGACTGGCCGCGCCGACTGCCAGGCGCTGGTGGTGCTGCTGGCCCAGCCCCTGCTGGCCAAGAACCCCAACGTGGGCACCATGTACGTGCCTGAGCCGGTAACGGTCTCGCCGACCCACATCGGTCTGCCCAAGAGCGCCAACAAGGACCTGGAGAACGCGGTCAACGCCTGGCTCAAGGAAGCCCGCGCGCAGGGTGAGATTCAGTCTGTCATCGTCAAGAACATGGAAAAGCTCGCCGGCGTGAAGCCCGAGAGCTTCCCCCAACAGGTGAAGTTCTGACGCCCGCATCGCCCCGGCAGGTCTGAGGGGTTGCCATGTACCAGTGGGACTTTTCCCTCATCTGGACCTACCGCGCCTTGCTGCTGTACGGCATTGGCTACACGCTGCTTTTCACGGCGATCTGCGTGCTCGGCGGGCTGGCCGTCGGGTTGGTGGCCGGCCTGGGGCGGCTGTCGCGCCGCCGGTGGGTGACTGCGCCGCTGCGCGCCTTCGTGGAGCTGTTCCGCTGTACGCCGGTGCTGGTGCAACTGGTGTGGTTCTATTACGCGCTGCCGGCGCTCACGGGCATCGAGATGTCGGCGCCGATGGCGGCGGGGCTGTGCCTGTCGCTGTACGGCGGCGCGTTCTACTCCGAGATCATTCGCGGCGGCATCATCTCGATCGATCCCGGGCAGAGCGAGGCGGGGCAGGCGCTGGGCATGACGCGCTTGCAGGTCATGCGCCGGGTGGTGCTGCCGCAAGCGCTCAAGCGCATGGTGCCGCCGCTGATGAGCCAGTCGATCATGCAACTCAAGAACACCTCGCTGCTGTCGGTGCTGGCGGTGCCGGATCTGCTGTACCAGGGGCAGGTGATCGCGCATGAAACCTACCGGCCGCTGGAAGTCTATACCTTCATCGCCGTCGCCTATTTCGTGATCCTGCTACCGGCCACACTGTGGGCCAAGCGCATGGAACACGTCCATTCGCCGGAGAAAGAGGCGTGAGCGTGTCTGCTCCTGGCATTGAGAAGCCCCTCATCGAAATCAGGGGCCTGAAAAAGTCGTTCGGCGACCTCGCCGTGCTCAAGGGCATCGACCTGGCAGTGGAACGCGGTTCGGTGGTGGCGCTGATCGGTCCGTCGGGTTCCGGCAAATCGACGCTGCTGCGCTGCATCAATCTGCTGACCGTGCCCGATGGCGGCGAAATCCGCGTCGGCGCGCAGGCGCTGGCCTTCGATGGCCGCCGCACGGCCCTGCCCGGCGACAAAGCGCTGGCCGGGTTTCGCGCCCGCACCGGCATGGTGTTTCAGCACTTCAATCTGTTTGCGCACATGACGGTACTGCAAAACGTCATGGAAGGGCCGCGCACCGTGCTCAAAAAAAGCCGTGCCGAAGCCGAGGCCAGGGCGCGTGCGCTGCTGGCCAAAGTGGGGTTGGCCGATCGCGCCGACATGGTTCCCGACAAGCTCTCCGGCGGTCAGAAGCAGCGCGTGGCGATTGCGCGCGCGCTGGCAATGGACCCCGCCGTCATGCTGTTCGACGAGGCCACCTCCGCGCTCGACCCTGAACTGGTGGCCGAAGTGCTGGGCGTGATCCGCTCGCTGGCCCGCGAAGGCATGACCATGATTCTGGTGACCCACGAGATCGCCTTCGCTCGCGAAGTGGCCGACACGGTCGTCTTCATACGCGACGGCGTGGTGATCGAGTGCGGGCCGCCGGCGCAGGTAATCGACCACCCGCAGCAGGAAGCGACACAAAGCTTTCTGGGGCGCATGTTGAACAACGCCCCTCCAGCCGCTCACACTGAGCTTGTCCAGGCGCCTTGAAGAAGTTGGAGCATCAGACGTTATCGACTTTGGCCTTGGCGGCGCAAGCTGGCGAGCAGCCGTTGTGGACTTTCGACAAGGCCGCAGCCAGAGTCAGCGGAGCGCAATGGCTTGGAGCGGCGTAGAGGCGCCGTCCCCATGACGAGCCTTCACGCCCCGCGCCGCGATCGAGCGCCTTCGCCCTGGGTCACCCGCTGGGCGCGGTTGTTCGCCCCTGGCGCGGCGGTGCTGGACGTGGCTTGCGGCGCTGGCCACCATGTGCGCTGGCTGGCGGCGCGGGGGTATCGGGTGACGGGGATAGACCGCGATGGCGCGGCGCTGGCTGCGCTGGCGAGTTTAGGTTCTGTTCACACTATTAGAGCAATTTCGATTTATATGCTTACATATCCAGAAGACATGAAGTAGTTGTTGCACTCTTGCGGGGAGAAGCGATCAAGCAGAGCG
>WRJY01000134.1 GCA_009778355.1 Desulfovibrionaceae bacterium
GCCGGGCGCGTTTCCCGGCATCGACGCCGAGGAGCGCGGCCAGTCCGAGGCCATTGGCCGCAACATCTACGAGATGGCGCAGCTCGAAGTGCCGATCATCACCACCATCATCGGCGAAGGCGGCTCCGGCGGCGCGCTGGCCATCGCGGTGGCCGACCAGGCGCTGATGCTCCAGTACTCGATCTATTCGGTCATCAGCCCCGAGGGCTGCGCCTCCATTTTGTGGAAGACCAGCGACAAGGCGCAAGAAGCCGCCGAGGCGCTGGGCATCACCGCGCACCGCCTGAAGGCGCTGGGCCTGGTGGACAAAATCGTGAGCGAGCCGGTCGGCGGCGCGCACCGCGACCCGCGCCAGATGGCCGCCTTCATCAAGCGCGCCCTGAGCGACGCCTGGCGGCAACTCAGCGACCTGAAAGTGAAAGACTTGCTGGAGCGCCGCTACGAACGCCTGATGAGCTACGGCCGCTTCAACGACACCAAGGCCGAACGCTGAACGCCTCCCCCGATTCCCGTGCTGCTCCATGAATCGAAGGCAGCCGCGCGTTCACCTGCGGCGCGTAGCGCGCCATCGCATACGCCCCCACGTCCGTGGCCAGCGCTGCGTAGTCCACCTTCAGCGCCTTGGCGGCCTTGGCCACCGGGTCCAGCACCTGATTCTGGTAGCGGTCGCCCCACACCGTCATCAGGTAATTGGTCTGGTTCTCCGCCACCTCCATCGCCTTGGCGATCGGGTGCGCCTCGCCCCCCAGCTTGCGCAGCCACACCGTCACCGGGTGGCGCGAATCGTGCAGCGCCGTGATGATCTTGTCTGCCGTCGTCGGCTGCTGGTCATAGGCCAGCGCCTGGCCGCGAATCACCCGCTGCAACTGCTGCGCCGTCGCCGGTTTGGCCTCCTCGCGCCCAAACGTCCGCACCTTCTCGCGCAGCGCCGCGGGCGCCATGCGCGCCGCCGCGTCGGCGATGGACTCCAGGGGGGAGCGTTCAAAGGACGTGCGCCAAGCCTTGGCGGTTGACGGCCCATAACCGCCGGAACCATCAGGCACGCCATTTTCGCCAGCAAGAATATGCCCCGCCTCTTTCAGGCTCTTGGCGTTCCAGACCGACTCGACCAGGCTATACGCCAAGGGCGCTTCCTGGCGTAGAGCCTCCGGGCTGGCAAGCATGGCCTGCCCCAGCAAAGCCCACGATTCCGTCGTGGCGTTATCCGCCACTATGCGCGCGTGAATTGCACCCTCATGCAACGGCATGACGCCGGACTCGGCGCGGTCGATGAAAACAGCCAGATCGTGAAATGCCTGATGAAAATCAACCCCAGCAATCAGTTGATGACGACTTCGGACCGTTTTTTCGGTATCGGAACTGGTCCGATCAGCGGGTGCGTTCCCCCGTTCAGATAGGTTATCGCCAACTGGCGAAGACCTATCGGCGGGGTTTCCGGCGGCAACTTCGCTATGTGCGGAATCAGCCGTTCCAGCATTTCCTGCTCCTGCGTCCCCGCGCGCACTGCCTGAATTACTGTCTGTTTCCTTAGCCCCGTTGCGATAGACATCGAACAACTCCTTGATGACCGGACCGAGATCGACCTCGAACCGGCCCGACTTTACGTTATAAAAAAGATCAGACCACAGCGGCCCGTCAACAGTTCGTGTGGCCGACCCCGTGCCGCCAATGGCTTCGCCAGCCTGATGGTCGATCGCGTGCTGAAGTTCGTGCCCCATACCCGAGGCGAGCACTACGGCAGAACCGCGCCCCTTGGCATCTTGCGCGGCCTGCATGGCCGCCTGATAGGCGTACGAGTTGAGCGATATGCTGCGGCTGGTTGTCTCATACATACCATACACGCCCAGCAACGGATCGGCGTTCCGTGTAGAAAACAACGTTATGCGCCGCAGTCCTGGCAATATATGCTTGGGCTATTGGACCCATGCGCGACCGCAGGATGGACCCGACAGCGGAATGTAGAACAGCCATCCCATTGCTGCGCGCGTCCACGTCCATGAGATGCACGGGCTTGCCGTCAAAGTTGATGACTACTCCACCGCCCTTGCCAAATTCCGGTACAAGACGCGCGACTTCATTGTGCAATGCGGTATCGTGCGCGGCTTCCGAAACCGTTACAGGCGCTCCGTCCCATGCATCATCCACCACGGCATTGGACGGACGAACCGTCCGCTCACCGTCCGCACCCTCCTCCGGCTCCAGCGTCGGCACTTCTTTGCGCAGCGTCTTGTTGCGCGCGCGCGTGCGCGCCGTGGGGATACGGCTGGCCTCTTCATCGCGCTCCAGGTTATTCCTGACCGTCTCGCTGGTCTTGTCGATGGCGCGGTTCAGGTGGTGCGTGTTGCGCAGCCGCGTCGCCTCCTCGGCCTTCTCGCGCGCCGTCAGCGTCGGGGCGTGATGCGTGGCCACCCAGTCGGACTGCTCCTGCTCGTTCCGTTCATCGAACGCCAGCGCCTTGCGCCCCGTGGCCTGCTCGTGCGCGGCGGCCATGTCGTCCCAAGCCTCCTGCGCCGCCTGCCGGGCCTTGCGGCTACTCGGGCCCGCCCTGCCCGCCTGCGCCAGCCGCGTCTTGCGCGTGGCCGCCTCGGCCACCCGGTTGCGTATACCCTCCTCCACCCGATCCAGCGCCGCCTTGCCCAGCGACCCGCTGCGGTAGGCGTCCAGCCAGCGCCCCTGCTCGTTCTCCGGCAGCGCGTCGAACGGCGCGTCGTTGTGCGCGTTCCAGTCCGCCACCGCATTGGCCGCCGTGCGATCTTTCTGCGTGCGGGCGTCGCGCTCGGGCGCGCGCGGCGCGGGCTTGGGCGGTTCAGCCAGTCGACGCCGATAATCCCGGTCATGCCGTCTGATTCGATGGCGAGAAGGAGACTGGTCATGACCGATTGCCAGGCCGCAGGGCCGATCAAGCACTGGAGCGCGCAATGAACCCATCCAAACACAGCGGCAAAACCGTCCGCATCGGCGGCGCTTCCGGCTTCTGGGGCGATTCCAGCGTGGGCGCGCCGCAACTGGTGGCCAGCGGCCAGATCGACTACTTGGTGTTCGACTACCTGGCCGAGTTGACCATGTCCATTCTGGCTGGCGCGCGGCTGAAAAACCCCGAACTGGGTTACGCCACCGACTTCGTCACCGTCGCCATGCGCAGCGTGCTGAAGGACGTGGCGGCCAAGGGTATCCGCGTGGTCAGCAACGCCGGCGGCGTCAACCCGCAGGGTTGCGCCGATGCGCTGCGCGCGCTGGCCGCCGAACTGGGCGTGGCGGTGAAGATCGCCGTCGTCAGCGGCGACGACGTGATGCCCCTGCTGCCGCAACTGCGCGCCGCCCAGCCGCCGGTGCGCGAGTTGCAAAGCGGCGCGCCGCTGCCTGCCAAGGTGCTGTCGGCCAACGCCTACCTGGGCGCTGCGCCCATCAAGGCGGCGCTGGACGCGGGGGCGCAGGTGGTCATCACTGGCCGCTGCGTGGACTCCGCCGTCACGCTGGGCGTGCTGATGCACGAATTCGGCTGGGGCGCGGGCGATCTCGACCAACTGGCCGGCGGCAGCCTGGCCGGCCACATCATCGAATGCGGCTGCCAGGCCACCGGCGGCCTGCACACCGACTGGCGCGACGTGCCCGACTGGGCGCACATCGGCTACCCCATCGTCGAATGCAGCGCCGATGGCAGCTTTACCGTCACCAAGCCCGCCGGCACGGGCGGCCTGGTGGCGCCGCAGACCGTGGCCGAGCAACTGCTGTACGAAATTGGCGACCCCGCGGCCTACCTGCTGCCCGACGTGATCTGCGACTGGCGCGCGGTGCGCGTGGAACCCGCGCCCGCGCAGCGCGTGCGCGTGCACGGCGCGCGCGGGCGCGCGCCCACCGGTTCCTACAAAGTCTGCGCCACCTGGGTCGATGGCTTCAAGACATCGGCGCAGCTCACCATCGTCGGCTTCGACGCGGCGGCCAAGGCACGGCGCACCGGCGAGGCCATCTTGCAGCGCGTTGGCGAGTTGCTGACGGCGCAGGGCCTGCCGCCCTTCAGCGCCACGCTGATCGAAGTGCTGGGCGCCGAAAGCCCTTACGGCCCGCGCTCCAACCCGTCCGTGGCGGCAACGCGCGAGGCCGTGCTGCGCCTGACCGCCCGCCACCCCGAC
The DNA here is from genome assembly GCA_009778355.1 of Desulfovibrionaceae bacterium. Classification (GTDB taxonomy): domain Bacteria; phylum Pseudomonadota; class Gammaproteobacteria; order Burkholderiales; family Burkholderiaceae_C; genus Ottowia. Next base: position 4,131 of record WRJY01000134.1, read on the forward strand.
AAGGCGGCGCTGCAATTGCTGACGCGCGAAATCGCTCCCGCCGGCACCTCGTGGTCGCCTGGCACCACCGGCGCCGGCGGGCGCGCGGCGGTGTCGCCGCTGATCCGGCAATACGCCTTTCTGCTCGAAAAGGGGCAGCTTACTGCGGCGGTAGCGCTCGACGGCGCGGCGGTTGCAGTGCCTGCGCCGGCAGCGATCGACGAACAAACGCTGTCAGCTATTGAAAACATAGCGATCGCCAGCGCGCCGCCCGCCTCCGATGCGGCGGCCAATCTGGTCGAGGTGCCGCTGATCCGTCTGGCCTGGGCGCGCTCGGGCGACAAGGGCGACACCTCCAACATCGGCGTCATCGCCCGCCGCCCCGAATGGCTGCCGCTGCTGCGCCAGCAGCTTACCGAGGCGCGCGTGGCCGAATGGCTGGCGCACCTGGTCAAAGGCCGCGTTACCCGTTACGACCTGCCCGGCATCCATGCCTTCAACTTTGTCTGCGAACAGGCGCTGGGCGGCGGCGGCATGGCCTCGCTGCGCAACGACGCGCTCGGCAAAGGCATGGCCCAAATCCTGCTGGCGCTGCCCGTGCGCGCACCGGCGGAGTGGCTGAAGGCGGATGCGGGGTCGAAACCGTAAGCGGGCTGCCGCCCTGTTGCTTGAAACTTTGGACAGGGCACAGTGACCTGATCCTTGGTCAAGCGAGGCAGGAATGAAATGAGCGCCTCCCCCCGCAAGGGGTAACGCCAGAAGCAAGGTGTGCTCCTTGACGGGCCGACGGCATCAAAGTGCCAAGTTGGAACACCATACAGGTGTTCACAGGCAAACCGCAAGGAGATGTAATGGATGCCTCCCTCCCTACGGGGAGCCGATCAGGAGCATGGAGATGAACAACGTAGCTGTTCAGAGTGTTGGCCTTGCGCTGCGGCGCCAGGTGGATCC
>WRJY01000135.1 GCA_009778355.1 Desulfovibrionaceae bacterium
CCCACGCCAATGCGGATATGAGCCCGGTCTGCGTGCCTCTTGAGAACTTCAAGCAGCCGCTGACTGCAGCCGGTTTCACCGCCGAGCGGCGGCGTAATCGCCACGACACGCAGGATTACTGGGAGTTTTCACGCGACAACATTGGAGTCACGGTGTATCTGCGCGGCAAGAGCCGCCCGTTAGAAGAAACGCAGACCTGCGTATCGGCGGTGATCATCAGTGCTTTGTCTTGAGGGGGCAACGGACATGCCGACACCGCAAGAAAAACTGGATGCGATGCTCGACGCCTATCAGGCGGCGCACAAAACCCCTGCGACTGATCCCGGCAAGCAACTGCGGGAGCTGATCGAGAAGACACCTGGTCTGAAGACCACGTTTCTCGACCAGATCGACAAGGGGCGGCTGGACGGATTCGAGTCGCTCGCCACACCGGGCGCGTTGGGAGCCTATAACCCTTATGGCAAGATGATGGCGGTGTCCATTGATCAACTCAACGATGCCGCCGCCGGTAAGGTGAGGACGGCCAACTCGCTACGTTTCACCCTTGGCCACGAAATCAACCATGCTGTAACGCGCGACGCCCGGCTGGCCGAGGACAAGGCGCTTGAAGACAGCGTCAAAAGAATCGCCAACGGCCCGTCACCGCACGATTACACGGCCACATTGAAAGCCTACAACGACAGCGCCCGTTCGCGCGAGGTCGGTGCAGAAATCGCGGGTTTCAACACGCTGGCTGCCTATGTCAGGCAACAGAATCCCAACGCAACACTTGGGGATTTGTACGAGGCATCACCGGACGACATGAAGGCGTACGTCGACTTCGATCCGACCAAGCCGGCGCCGGAGGCCTACAAGCTGAAAGCTGGACTGACCATTAACGAAAACAATGTACTGACCTACGACAAAAGCATGGGGCTGGACTCCGACAACAGCAAAAACTTGGAGATGCCTTCCACCCCGGGGAACATCAAGGCGATGGGGAAGTTCTTTTACGAGGAAAACGGCTATCCCGAACGCAAGGTCGGCGGTGCGTTGAATTACATCGAGGGAATCGAACGCGCCGTGCCCCATGCTCCGGGCCATCCGGCGCCAACGGTCAACGTCAGCCTCAAAGAGGTCGGCGTCACAGGCGTTCCGCTGCCGAATGGATTCAACGACACCAGCCCCCGACTTCAGCCGCCCACCTCAGTGCCGACGACACCCGAACCAGCAACGCCCGCGCCTTCGGCATCGACACCCGCCTCCAGTCAACAATCTGGCGACCCGCGAGAGCAGCGTCAAGGTGAGTCGACCCCCGATAGCAACCGCATTCCGCAGACAGCCTCGGCCCTACCTTCTGCCGAAAAACCCAACCGGTTCGAGCAAGGCGCTGCCGGCCAATTGCTCAGCCGCTTTTTCGATGGTGATCCAAAGGAAGCGGCCGAGAAATATGCGCAGACCCAGCAATTCAAGGACTGGGATCAATGGGGCAAGAACAACCATCAACAGCAGCAGCAACTGGAAGAACAAAAGCAGGCGACCCAACAGGAACAGCCCAGCCGCGGTTTCAGCCGTTGACCGACGCGCGCCAATGCTGCGCCGGCCACTGGTTGCATCCCCCGCCCGCAGGGAGGTTGTCGCAAAAGCCCGTCGCCGATAAATTTCGGCAACGTAACCCGTTGTTTTCGCTGGGCGCGAACGACGCAACAGACGTGCTTTCGACCTTTGGCCACAACCCCGCAGGAAGCTGGGGGAAGCCGCGCCAGCGGCTCAGGGGGGTCAATAACTCACCGGCGTCGGATCCAGCGCGCGCCACATGTACCAAGTGGCCACGCTGCGCCAGGGCGCCCAGGCTTCGGCCACTTCGCGCGCTTCGATGCGGCTGACCGGCTCGCCGGAAAAGTAGTTGACGCTGATGCCCTTGATGAGGCCCAGATCGTCCAGCGGCAGCACGTCGGGGCGCATCAGGTGGAAGATCAGGAACATCTCCGCCGTCCAGCGGCCAATGCCGCGGATGGCCACCAGTTCGGCGATGATGGCCTCGTCGTCCATCTGCTGCCACTGCTCGACGTGAATGACGCCGTTGTCGAAGTGCAGCGCCAGATCCACCAGGTATTCCACCTTGCGCGCCGACAGGCCGGCGGCGCGCATGTCGTCCACCTTCAGCTTGAGCACCTGGCCGGGCGCCATGCGCCGGGGCAACGCCTCGAAACGGTTCCAGACCGATTGCGCGGCCTTGACCGAAATTTGCTGGCCGACGATGGAGCGCGCCAGGGTGACGAAGGCATCGCCGCGCGATTCCAGGCAGGCTTCGCCAAAGCGCGGAATCAGCCGCTTCATGACGCGGTCGCGCTTGCACAGGTGGGCGCAGGCGTCGGCCCAGTAGGCCGGCGTGGTTACGCCGTTGGTGGTTTTTTTCGTCGTGACCACCGCTTTACCTACCTGCGCGATGCGGTTGCGCACCCGAAAATTTCAGAACCGCCCGGGCCGGACTTGCCGAAGAGCAAACGACGCCTGTCTTCAACGAGCGCCCATTGGCATGGCTCCTTCCCTCCTTGAGGAAAGGCAGGAATGAGGGCCAACGTTCGATGGTGACGCTGCTGGCCCCCATCCCGACCTTTCCCCAGCGGGGGAAGGAGGCATTCAAAAATACCTTGAAGCCGCTCACCGCGCCGCCTCCCAGGTGGTGCCGGCGGGCGAATCCTTCAGCACGATGCCGGCGGCCAGCAGTTCGGCGCGGATGCGGTCGGCCTCGGCAAAGTTCCTGGCCTTTTTGGCGGCGGCGCGGGCCTCGATTCGGGCCGCGATGGCGGCCTCGTCCAGCGTGCTGCCGGCGCGCAGAAAAGCCCTGGGCTCGCCTTGCAACAGGCCGAGCACGCCGCCCAGCGCCTTCAGCAGGCCGGCATCTTGCGGCCTGCGGCCGCGGTTGACTTCGCTGGCCAGATCGAACAGCACGGCCACCGCTTCCGGCGTGCCGAAGTCCTCGTCCATTGCCGCCTTGAAGCGGGCGGCAAAGGGGTTGCTCCAGTCGATGTCCGCCGCTTGGGCGGCCACCGCGTCCAGCGCCGTGTACAGGCGCCGGAGCGCCGCGCGCGCGTCGCGCAGGTGCGCGTCGCTGTAGTTCAGCGGGCTGCGGTAGTGCGCCCGGACGATGAAAAAGCGCAGCGTCTCGGCGTCGAACTGCTCCAGCACCTCGCGGATGGTGAAGAAGTTGCCCAGCGACTTGGACATCTTCTCGCTGTCGATATTGACAAAGCCGTTGTGCATCCACACCCGCGCCAGCGGCGCGCCGCCCGCGCCTTCGCTCTGGGCGATTTCGTTTTCGTGGTGCGGAAACAGCAGGTCGGCGCCGCCGCCGTGAATGTCGAAGCTCTGGCCCAGCAGGGCGCAACTCATGGCCGAGCATTCCAGGTGCCAGCCGGGGCGGCCCAGGCCAAAGGGGCTGTCCCACCTAGCGCCCTCCGGCTCGGTGGGCTTGGCGGACTTCCACAGCACGAAGTCCAGCGGGTCACGCTTGTCCCCGTCCACGGCCACGCGCTCGCCGGCCTGCAGCTCGTCCAGCGTCTTGCCCGACAGCTTGCCGTAGCCGGGGAATTTGCGCACCGCGAAGTTCACGTCGCCGCTGGCCGAGCGGTAGGCCAGGCCCTGCTCTTGCAGTTTGCGCACGAGATCCAGCATCTGCGGCACGTAGTCGGTGGCGCGCGGGTCGTGCGTGGGGCGCTCCACGCCCAGGGCGTCGAAGTCGCGGTACATCTCGGCGATCATGCCGTCAGTGAGTTGGCGGATGCTCTGTCCGCTGGCGAGCGCGCGGCGGATGATCTTGTCCTCGATGTCGGTGATGTTGCGCACGAACGTGACCCGCAAGCCGCTGGCCTTGAGCCAGCGTTGCACCACGTCGAAGGCGACGACCGAGCGCGCATGACCGATGTGGCACAGGTCATAGACGGTCATGCCGCACACGTACATGCGCACGTGGCCGGGCTGCGCCGGCGAAAAATCCGCCAATGCGCGGGTCAGTGTGTTGTGGATGCGCAGGGTCATTGACGCGGCGGGGGGACAGGTCCGAAAGTTCGGTGCTCGACTGAAGGCACCCCGGCTCGCGGTGGCGCGGAGTTCCTGCCAGACGGGTCTTTTCTTCCGGCCCGCTTGGCTACAATGGCCCGCAGTATATGACGCCGCCCGCCCGGCGCGGCGGCAAAATTCCCCCGATTGCCCGCCTGCCGATGATGCACAGCCCCTTTTTCCCGCCGTTTGGCTCGTGGCCGCGCGCCGCGCTGCTGGCCTGCGGCCTGTGGCTGGCGCTGCCCGCGCTGGCCGACGAGTACGCCGAAGTCCAGCGCCTGCAAAAGAGCGGCCAGACCGCCGAGGCGCTGGCGCGCGCCGAGGAGTACATCGCCGCCAACCCGGACGACCCGCAAATGCGCTTCATCAAGGCCAACCTCCTGGCCGCCAGCCGGCGCGCCGGCGAGGCCGAGCAACTGCTGCTGCAAATGACGCGCGAAACCCCCGAACTGCCCGAGCCCTGGAACAACCTGGCCGTGCTGCACGCCGCCCAGGGCCAGCTCGACATGGCGCTGTCCGAATTGCAGTCCGCCCTGCGCCTGAACCCCGGCTACGCCACCGCGCTGGAAAACCTGGGCGATGTGCAGGCGCGGCTGGCGCTGCAGGCCTGGCAGCGCGCCCGCCAACTGGACGGCGGCAACCAGCGGCTGCCGCCCAAGATCGAGGCCCTGCACGGCGCGCTGGGCGCTGCTTCCAAGCCCGCCAATTGACGCTGGCCGGGCCTGCCAGCGGCGCCCGGCCTTTCCCATTTTCGATACATATCTGCTGTTTCAGGAGCACTTTTCATGACATTGACCCGCAGAACCCTGACGCGCCTGGCCGCCGGCGCGGCCACCGCCGCCGCCTTGCTGGCCGCCCTGCCCGCCCAGGCCGCCGACCCCAAGGTGAAATTCACCACCACCGAGGGCGATTTCGTCATCGAGCTGTACCCCGGCAAGGCGCCCAAGACGGTCGAGAACTTTCTGCAATACGTCAAGGACAAGCACTACGACGGCACGATCTTCCACCGCGTCATCAAGAACT
>WRJY01000136.1 GCA_009778355.1 Desulfovibrionaceae bacterium
AGGCGCGCATGTCGGCAATGGGGCCGGGGTTGGCGCGGTGCCAGGTGTCCAGCTCTTTTTGCAGCCGCTCGCGCTCGGCCAGCAGGGCGATGTTGCGCGGCGCCAGTTCGGTCACGATGGCTGAGAAGCCGCGCCAGAAGGCATCGGGCGCAATGCCCAGATCGGGCAGCACTTCGGCGTTGACGAAGTCGTACAGCGGCGTGGCGACGCGCAGGTCACAAGTGGCGGTGCGTGGGGTCATGGGGCGGTCCTGCAAGGGGGCGGGTTCAACGGATTGAATGAAAGCAGATGGGAACTGTATTCGATTTGTTTTTGGCAATAAATAACAAAAAAATAGAAAAACTTGTGACTATTTTGCAAAAATGGTCGTTGGCATCTGTCGCCATGGAGACCTCGGTTATGCTGCGGGCACCACGCTGCCACGAACAGGGGAACCGCCATGCTCGCCGCCGTTGAAGCTCGCCGCCATCGGGCCAGCCACAACCCGTACAAGAACAAGATCGTCAGCGCCGCCGAGGCGGTGCAACTGGTACGCGATGGCGACACCGTGGCCACCAGCGGCTTTGTCGGCATCGGCTTTGCCGAGGCCATTGCCGTGGCGCTGGAAGAGCGTTTTCTGGCCACGCGGCAGCCGCGCGATCTGACGCTGGTCTGCGCCGCCGGCCAGGGCGATGGCAAGACGCGCGGGCTCAACCATCTGGGCCATGCCGGGCTGCTCAGGCGCGTGATCGCCGGCCACTTGGGCCTGGTGCCCAAGGTGCAGAAGCTGGTGGTCGAGGGCGCCGTCGAGGCCTGGAACCTGCCGATGGGCGTCATGGCGCACCTGTTTCGCGACATCGCCGCCGGCAAGCCCGGCACCTTGACCCGGGTGGGGCTGGACACCTTCGTCGATCCGCGCCATGGCGGCGGCAAGCTGAATGCGCGCACCACCGGCGAGATGGTGGAACTGATGCGCGCGGGCGGGCAGGACTGCCTGTTTTACAAGGCGTTTCCGATCCACGCCGGCATCATCCGCGCCACCACCGCCGACCCCGACGGCAACCTGACCATGGAGCGCGAGGCGCTGACGCAGGAGGCGCTGGTCATCGCCATGGCGGCGCACAACAGCGGCGGCGTGGTCATCGCCCAGGTCGAGCGCATCGCCGAGCGCGGCAGCCTGAATCCGCGCCAGGTCAAGGTGCCGGGCGTGCTGGTCGATGCCGTGGTGCTGGCGCAAGACCCGGCGCACCACCAGCAGAGCTTTTCCACGCAGTACAGCCCTGCCTTCGCCGCCGAAATCCGCGTACCCATCGACGCGCTTCCGCCCATGGATTTGTCCGAGCGCAAGGTCATCGCCCGCCGCGCGGCGCTGGAGTTGCGCCCGCATCAGGTCGTCAACCTCGGCATCGGTATGCCGGAGGGCGTGGCCAGCGTGGCGGCGGAAGAAAATATCATCGACCTGCTCACCCTCACCGCCGAGCCGGGCGTGGTGGGCGGCATTCCCGCCGGGGGGCTGGACTTCGGCGCCGCCGTCAATCCGCAGGCCATCATCGACCAGCCGTACCAGTTCGATTTTTACGATGGCGGCGGGCTGGACATCGCCATCCTGGGGCTGGCACAGGCCGACCGCCACGGCAACCTGAACGTCAGCAAATTCGGCCCCCGGCTGGCCGGCGCGGGCGGTTTCATCAACATCAGCCAAAGCGCGCGGGCCGTGGTGTTCGCCGGCACCTTCACCGCCGGCCAGTTGCAAGTGCGGCTGGACGGCGGGCGTCTGCTCATCGCCCGCGAAGGCGGCGCGCGCAAATTCGTGCAAGAGGTCGAGCACCGCACCTTCAGCGGCGCCGAGGCCGTGCGGCGCGGCCAGCGCGTGCTGTACGTCACCGAGCGCGCGGTATTCCGCCTGGCGCCCGCCGCCGATGGCGCCGGCGGCGAACTGGAACTGATCGAAATCGCCCCCGGCATCGACCTGGAGCGCGACGTGCTCGGGCACATGTCGTTTCGCCCCCGCATCGCCGCCGGCCTGCGGCCGATGGATGCGCGCCTGTTCCAGCCCGGCCCGCTGGACCTGCGCGCGCAATGGCTGGACCAGCCGGACGTATGAGTCTCGACTGCGGCGCTGACCAGTAGAGAGCGCCTTCGACAGCCGTTTGCAGGTCCGACCTGAAAACGGCGGTTGCCCGTCAGCGCGGCCAGCAACCCGCGCCTGTAAAGATCATTCCGAAAGGCCGCGGCGTCGCAATGTCCGAAGGAAGCGGGCAGGTTGTCACGGCGCGTCACAACGCTGACATATTGGCCTCCTAAATTCCTTCGTGTCTGTTCCAACTGTTGACACGGAGAAATTGCATGACCAAGCGCCCAAACGACGAAGACAAAAAACCCGCCCCCGCGCAGCCGTTGGCCCGGCGCGACTTTTTGCGCCGCTCGGCGGCAACCGGCATGGGCGCGATTGCACTGCCGGCGGCCATCGTTGGTTGCGGCGGCTCTGATGATGATCCGGCCACGTCAGCCGGTGTAACGACGGCTACGCCCCAAGGCGCCGATGCGGCGCTGCCGACCGCAGCGGCGTGGACGTTCGCGATCATGAGCGACACGCAATGGGTGGCGGTCAACGGCATCGGCGACGATGGCCGCAACCCGAACTCGTGCCCAGTGGACATCATCAACCAGCTCAACACGCGCTTCATCGAACACAAGGTGAAGTTCGTGATCCAGTCGGGCGATCTGTGCGACAGCGCGAGCAGCGCCAGCCCGTACACGGTCAAGAAGGCCGATGGCAGTTCCTACTCCTTCGCCAGCACGGTGGCCGAAGACACGCACGCGCTGTTCGTGCAGTCGCTCTACAACGCCGGCATAGGCCTGTTCCTGCTGCGCGGCAACCACGACGACGCGGTGGCGCAGGAATTCCAGCGCATCTTTCCGCAGACGCAAAACGGTGAACACAACGCAACGCCGTCCGACGTTTTCTCGATACCGAACCCCGATGCCGGCGTGCAGCCCGCCGTTGCCAAGACCGGCGGCGGCTTCACGATCGGCGGCAACTTCAGCAGCCCGAGCGACAACCTCAAGGGCCTGTCCTACGCTTTCGATTACGGCAACGCGCGCTTCGTGCTGCTCGACCAGTTCACCACGGCCGACAAGCTGAATGCCGACGGCGCGCCCTACAACATCAACACCGCCATCGCGGCGCAACAGCCGTGGATCGACGCGGCGCTCAGTGGCCGCCCGGCGGGCAGTCACGCCTTCGTCTTCGGTCACAAGGGCCTGGTAACGGAAAACCACCTCGACGTGCTGTTTGGCGACTGCCCGGCGCCGGGACCGGTCACCATCGGAGGCAAGGACTACGCCGGATCGCCCGGCATGGACGCCTTCATCGCCAGCCTGCACAAAAACGGCGTGCGTTACTACATCTGCGGACACGACCACATGCACGACCGCAGCCGCATCGCGACGATGGACGGCAGCGCCCATGTCACGCAAATCGTCGGCGCCTCGGACAGCAACAAGTTCTACTACCCCGTATCGCCAGCCAACGACACCGCCTGCACCGGCGGCAAGCGCCAGACGCTGTTGAGCCAGGAACTCAACACCATTGGCTACTACGTGGTCACGGTGGACGGCCCTGCCGTGCTGATCGACTTCTACTCCGCGCCCGCCTACCCCACGCCGGTCAACGAAGGCAACATCACCACCACCCCCAAGCTCAACTTCAGCTTGCGCGAGCGCGTCGCCTACGGCCTGAACGGGCGCGAATTCATCATCGAGCCGATGGCCAGCTTCACCGGCATTGCCGACGCCAGCCCGAACGGCCACGCAATGAAAATCCTGGATGGCAGCAACGGCAGCAGCGTGGTCGATGTCAGTGGCCGCTGGTTGCGGATGGCGGTCAACACCGCCTGGCTCGCCGCCACCGACGCCACCGGCGCCACCGCGTCCGACATCCTGCTGCTGCATGGCATGGCCTGGACGATGGGCAGCCGCAAGACCGATCCCTACGTGCTCTCGCTCGGCTTCAACCCGGCCAGGGCATCGGGGGCGAGCGGACGCCAGATCGTGCTGGCTTCGGTCGATACCGATGGCAAATGGGCCAATGCGGCTTCTTGCAACAGCGCCAGCGGACGCGGCGGCGACTTCGTGCGCGGCCCGTGGAAACCAGGCTACCCGCTCGGCGCCCACGGCTTCGATGCCAACACCAACACCGTGTGGGCAGTGCTGGACTACAACGGCTATTTCGCCGCCGTCGAACTGCCGGGCTGAGCGAGCGGGGGCATCAGCGGGCGTTCCAGGCGCTCAACCTAGAATCCCGCCATGTCCGCCCACCCCCCGCTTTCGCCTACAGCCACGCCAGCCAACGATGACGCCGGCTGGCACAACTTCATCACCCAGATCATCGACGCCGACCTGGCCCAGAACGTGTACGCGGGCCGCAAATGGGGCGGCGCGCCTGGCGATGCCGCCGCGCACGAGGCCGGCGCGAGCGATTTGGCGCGCATCCGCACCCGCTTTCCGCCCGAGCCCAACGGCTACCTGCACATCGGCCACGCCAAAAGCATCTGGCTGAATTTCAGTCTGGCCAGGCGGTATGGCGGTGTGTGCCACTTGCGCTTTGACGACACCAACCCCGAAAAGGAAGAGCAGGAATACGTCGACAGCATCCGCGAGACCGTGCGCTGGCTTGGCTGGGATCACCACTTCGCCGACGACCCCGCGCGCCCGGGCGCGCCGCAGCCGCACGAGTACTTCGCCAGCGACTACTTCGACTTCATGTACCGCGCCGCCGAGTTTTTGATCGAGGCCGGCCACGCCTACGTGGACGAACAAACGCCCGAACAGATGCGCGCCAGCCGGGGCGACTTTGGCACGCCCGGCGTCAACAGCCCGTTCCGCGACCGCCCGCCCGCCGAGAGCCTGGCGCGCCTGCGCGAAATGGCCGCTGGCCGCCACGCCGACGGCGCAATGGTGCTGCGCGCCAAAATCGACATGGCCTCGCCCAACATCAGTCTGCGCGACCCGGCCATCTACCGCATTCGCCACGCCGCGCACCACGCCACGGGCGACAAGTGGCGCATCTACCCCATGTACACCTTTGC
>WRJY01000137.1 GCA_009778355.1 Desulfovibrionaceae bacterium
ACCCAAATGGTGAGATTGATCGAAGTCAAAAATCTCTGTGTTCATAAGGGGTTACGAAGGTAAAGAAGCGCTCAACTGCCGTTTTTAGGTTGAAATGAAGCCCTGTTTCAAAACCGGCGCATGGCTGGCTTCCGTTCGCGAAGGAGGCTTCCCATCTGTGCCGGTTCATCGAATTGCCCGCAACATGGCAGCCCGCAAAATGGCATTGATGCGCGTGTGATAGCCCTTGCCTTGGCTCTTGAGCCAAGCCAGCACGTCGGAGTCCACGCGCACCGTGGTCATGGTCTTGGTGGGTTTGTAGAACGGATTGCGGACGGCGTTTTTCCAGAACGCATCGCTCAGCGGCGGAATGCCGCTGTAGTCGATCTCACTGTCCGGCATGTCGGACAGCGCCTTGATTTCCGCCCGTTGCGCATCCGTCAGTGGCGGCAGGTTGTTCAGATCAAGCTCATAGCGAACGGTTTTGCTCATAACGCTTTCTCTCTTTCGGGTCGGCTCGCCGTGCCGAAATGATGCGGATAATTTCAGCGCCATCTTCATCGTCCCGGACGGTATGGGCCACCATCAGCAACAGGTGTCCGTCCACGAGGCCCACGGTTTGCCATCGGCGCTCGCCGCCCTCGGTGCGGTCTTGCTCCGCGAGCGCGAACGGGTCGGCAAAGACACGGGCGGCAGTCTCGAAGCGCACGCGGTGTTTCCGAAGGTTGCTTGCCGCCTTTGCAGCGTCCCATTCAAACCGTGCCGGCATGGTGCATGATACTACTTCGATGTAGTAACACCATGCAAGGCTGCAACTTCCGGCGGCGGCCTTGGCATGGTTTGTCTCGCGGCCTTTTGTTGTATGGGCCGCGGGTGAGCGCGGCTTACTACTGGCCTTGGTGCATGGGCATGTGGGCGGGTATTGCGCCGCTGGCCGGGGGCGTGGGCGCGCGCACGGGCACTTGCAGCTCTTGCCGGACTTCGGCGCCTTTGGCGTCGCGCAGCACCAGCGTCAGCGGCACGGCGCTGCCTGCCGGCAGCGGCGCTTTCAGGTCGATCAGCATGACATGATGGCCGCCCGGCTTGAGTTCTACCGGCTGGCCGGCGGGCAGCTCCAGCGAGTCGATGGCGCGCATTTTCATCACATCGCCCTGCATCAGCATTTCATGCACTTCGGTCACGCCGGCGGCGGGCGAACTGGCGCCGACCAGGCGCGCGCCTTCGGGCGCGGTGAGGGTCATGAAGGCGCCGGTGGCCTTTTGCCCCGGCACCGAGGCGCGCGCCCAGGCGTTTTCGACCTTCACGATTTGGGCCATGGCGCTGCCTGCCAGCAGCAGGGCGGCAACGGTCAGCAAGGTTTTGATTCGATGCATGTTGAAACTCCGGTTGAATTGAAAGAAAAGGTTTTGAAGCGAGGACGCGACCAGCGCCATTCTTCACGCCAGCGGGTGGCCTCTTGCAGTGAACAGGTTCTCAGGAGAAGGCGGGCGGCCCGCGCGCGGGCAGCGGCGCCCGCGCCTGCGCCACCACGGGCGCGGCCAGGCGGGGCGCGGCAATACCTGGCGTGCTTGGGGCGGCGGGCGGCAGCGCCGTCAGCGCGTGCGCCGGCGGCGTATTGGCCAGCAGGCACAGCGCGCAATCGAGTGTGGCATGGCTGGCTTCGACCGGGCCATCGCCGGTGTTCACCAGCAGCTTGACCGCGCCCGCCGCGCTGCATACCAGTTGCATGGCGCGCGGCTGCGCCAGCGGCGCGGCGGCGGCCACGCACAGCGTCAGCGCGAACCACGCCAGCGCAAGGCGGGCAATGCGGCGGTGCAGACGGCGCGGCAACATGGCGGCATTATGGCCCGCGTCCGCCGCGCCGCGCCCGTAAAATTGCGGCCTCGCCGCCAAGGAGCGTTGCAGCGGGCCGCCACTTGGGGCAGGCCCGTCAGGCTTGGCGCGCAGCCGCCGATTCAGCAACGACGCTCACCTGATTGAACCTAGAAACGGCAGTTGACCGCTTGCAACCTTCACGAGCCGCATGAATATTGACCTTTGCAGCTTCGATGAAGCTCACCTTTGGGTGAAAGCGCTACGCACTCGCCAGCACCGCGCTCGGCGCGCCATGCGGCGTTGCTCGTCCTTGCAGGCAGTAGCCTGCCGCGTCCTCGCGTCTTGCCTGGCACACCGATCACGGCACTGGCGAGCGCGTCCAACTGCCGTTTCTAGGTTGAACCTGAAAACGCAGGTGAGCGCATGACCGCCGCAACTTCCACACCGCCGCCGCCGATGAAGCTCGCCGGCCTGGAACCGCTGGTCATCGGCCAGGGCGGGTTGTTCGTCAATATTGGCGAGCGCACCAACGTGACCGGCTCGAAGGCGTTCGCGCGCATGATTTTGAACGGGCAGTACGAGCAGGCGCTGTCGGTGGCGCGCCAGCAGGTCGAAAACGGCGCGCAGGTGGTGGACGTGAACATGGATGAGGCCATGCTGGACTCGGAAAGCGCGATGACGCGCTTTCTGAACCTGATGGCCAGCGAACCGGACATCGCCCGCGTGCCGGTGATGGTCGATTCCAGCAAGTGGAGCGTGATCGAGGCCGGCTTGCGCTGCCTGCAGGGCAAGGGCATCGTCAACTCCATCAGCATGAAGGAGGGCGTTCAGGAGTTCAAGCGCCAGGCGCAATTGGTCAGGCGTTATGGCGCGGCGGCGGTGGTGATGGCGTTCGACGAGACCGGCCAGGCCGATACCTGCCAGCGCAAGATCGACATTTGCGCGCGCGCCTACCGCATTCTGGTCGATGAGGTGGGTTTTCCGCCCGAGGACATCATCTTCGACCCCAACATTTTTGCCGTGGCCACCGGCATCGAGGCGCACGACAACTACGCAGTGGAGTTCATCGAGGCCACGCGCTGGATCAAGCAGAACCTGCCGGGTGCCAAAGTGTCGGGCGGGGTGAGCAATGTGTCGTTCAGCTTTCGCGGCAACGACCCGGTGCGCGAGGCCATCCACACGGTGTTTCTCTACCACGCCATTCAGGCGGGCATGGACATGGGCATCGTCAATGCCGGCATGGTGGGCGTGTACGACGAGCTCGATCCCGAGTTGCGCCAGCGCGTGGAGGACGTGGTGCTCAACCGCCGCCCCGACGCCGCCGAGCGGCTGCTGGAAATCGCCGAATCGGCCAGGGGCGCTGCCCGCGACGACAGCAAGAAGCTGGAGTGGCGCAACGCCGGCGTGGACGCACGCCTGTCGCACGCGCTGGTGCACGGCATTACCGACTTCATCGAGCAGGACACCGAGGAAGCCTGGCAGCAGGTTGCCGCCAGGGGCGGCAGGCCGCTGCACGTGATCGAAGGGCCGCTGATGGCCGGCATGAACGTGGTGGGCGATTTGTTCGGCGCCGGCAAGATGTTCTTGCCGCAGGTGGTCAAGTCGGCCCGCGTGATGAAGCAGGCGGTGGCGCGCCTGATTCCCTACATCGAGGAAGAAAAGCGCCGCGACGAGGCCGCCGGGCGCGACGTGCGCAGCAAGGGCAAGATCGTCATCGCCACCGTCAAGGGCGACGTGCACGACATCGGCAAGAACATCGTCACCGTGGTCTTGCAGTGCAACAACTTCGAGGTGGTGAACATGGGCGTGATGGTGCCTTGCCACGAGGTGCTGGCGCGCGCCAAGGCCGAGCGGGCCGACATCATCGGCCTGTCGGGTCTCATCACCCCCAGCCTGGAGGAGATGCAGTACGTCGCCAGCCAGATGCAGAAGGACGAGCACTTTCGCGTCAGAAAAATCCCGCTGCTGATCGGCGGCGCCACCGCCAGCCGCGTGCACACGGCGGTCAAGATCGCGCCGCGCTACGACGGCCCGGTGGTCTATGTGCCCGACGCCTCGCGCAGCGTCGGCGTGGCTCAGGGCCTGCTGGGCGGGCAGGCCGCCGGTTTCGTGGCCGACCTGCGGGCCGACTACGAAAGGCTGCGCCAGTTGCACGCCAGCCGCAAGCAGACGCCGCTGTGGCCCATCGCCCAGGCGCGGGCCAACGCCGCCCGCATCGACTGGACGGCCTACCGCCCGCCGTCGCCCAGGTTCATTGGCCGGCGCGTGGTGCGCAACATTGCGCTGGCCGAGCTGGCGCGCTTCATCGACTGGACGCCGTTTTTCCAGGTCTGGGACCTGCACGGCAAATACCCCGCCATCCTGACCGACAAAGTGGTGGGCGGCGAGGCGCGGCGCGTGCTGGACGACGCCCGGGCCATGCTGGCGCGGATCATCGGCGAACGCTGGCTGGCGGCGGACGCCGTGGTCGGCTTCTGGCCCGCCAACGCCGTGCGCCAAGACGACATCGAACTGTACGCCGACCCATCGCGCCAGCAAACCGTGCTGACCTGGCACGGCCTGCGCCAGCAAACCGAAAAACAGCCGGATGCCAGCGGACGGATGCGCCCCAGCCGATGCCTGGCCGACTTCATCGCGCCGCGCGGCGAGGGGCAGGACGGCTTGACGGATTACATCGGCGCTTTTGCCGTCACCGCCGGTTTGGGCGTCGATGCGAAAGAGGCGGAGTTTCTGGGCCGCCATGACGACTACGGCGCCATCATGCTCAAGGCCCTGGCCGACCGCCTGGCCGAGGCCGCCGCCGAATGGTTGCACTGGCGCGCGCGCACCGACTGGTGGGGCTACGCCGCCGGCGAGGCGCTGGACAGCGATGCGCTGATCGCCGAAAAATACCGCGGCATCCGCCCCGCGCCCGGCTATCCCGCCTGCCCCGACCACCGCGTGAAAAAGCCGCTGTTCGATCTGCTGGGCGCGCATGAGATCGGCATGGGCCTGACCGGCAGCCACGCCATGACGCCCGCAGCCAGCGTCAGCGGCTTTTACTTCAGCCACCCCGAGGCGGTTTACTTCAACGTCGGCCCCATCGGCGCCGACCAGGCCATCGACATGGCCGGACGCAGCGGCGCGCCGCTCGAAGAGGTGGAGCGCGCGCTGGCGCCGAACCTGAGTTCATCGTAGGATCGGCCAATACTCCCATTGACGTGTGTTGAAGACCGAACTGCATGGCTCCTTTCCCCGTTTGGGGAAGGCAGGGATGGGGCAGGCGCTCGTAGGTGGCGCTGCCGGCCCCCATCCCAACCTTCCCCCAGAGGGGGAAGGGGCTTGTATTCCCTCCCCCTCTGGGGGAGGGTTAGGGT
>WRJY01000138.1 GCA_009778355.1 Desulfovibrionaceae bacterium
TGTCGGCCTTTGCTTGCCAGCTCTTCGAGTTGCTCTCGTTCTTCGGAGGTCAGGGTGACGATGTATTTGTCCATCGCCATATTGTGGCCTGGTTGCAACCTTCATTGGGCCTTTTAAGACGTCATTTTTCACGTGACATGACACTAGGGCCTGTTGCCGATCGGCTGCATCGAGTCTGGCCCCGTCAAAGCGAGGGACAACGAAGCCGAAGGCTGGCAATGCGCTGACTTGCATGTGGTGCGGATGGAAGGGGTGAACTTGATGGCCTATTGGACGGCAGAACGAAGCGAGATCACTTCACCATCGAAAACGCGCCGCGGACAGCATCTTCAATTCTGGAGAGATGTTGGCGCAGGCGTTTGGCGTTCAGCGGATGCGGGCGGTGGCGTTGTGTGCGCCCGTTTTTCATCTATGCGGTGCTCAATGACCTTCTCGATGATCAGCTTGGTAATGAACCCGACCATGCTCAACCCCAGCGCCAAAAAGAGCACAAAGGTGCCGAACTTGCCCGCCTTCGACTCCCACGCCAACTGGCCGATGATGAACAGCATGTAAGCCATCAACCCGCCCACGCCCACGGTCAGGCCAAACGACGTTACTTGGGCCTCGGTAAAGCCAAACAGGGTGTTCATGATCAGTCGCGGTGCAGGTCAGGGGCAAGTCAACCGCAAGCCGGATCCTTGGTGAAAATGAGGGCGGATCACAACTTGCTCAAAACGCCAGACTTTGCCACCGCTTCAAAGCCCACAAGCCCGGCAGTGTTACAGCCCGGCAGGTTGGAGGGAGCAGCGAACCCAAACATATCAGCGGCCCCAAACGAGCGGCCAACGTTGAGCTTGCCCCTGAAAACCATATCCCTTGCTGAGATGATTGAACCGAAGCAAGGAGAGAAGAAGTGGCAAAGCTAACTACAATGATCCGTCCGGCCCGCCGCTGCCGCACGCATGTCTGATGCGTCCGGGCGCGAGGCGGCGCTGGTCTTTCCAGGAGTTTTGCGGCATGTCCACTTCCGTTCCGGTTTTCTTGCGTGCATCGTTGGCGGCGCTGGGGGCCGCGGTGTTGAGCGCCGGCTGCGCGTCGGTGAACCTCGGCGCCAACTACAACCCGCCGCCGGTGCTCATGCCTCAGCCGCTGCCGGTCTCGCCGCCGCAAGCCACGTCGCAGCCGGTGACGCCCGGCCAGCCCATCGGCCAGCCGCTGCCGCCGGTCGGCGCGGAGGCATCCGCGCCGCCGTCTTCGGCCCCGTCCGCCGCCCAAACGCACCTGTTCACGCTTACCGCGCGTCTGGAAGGCGCTGCCGTCAATCCGCCCACCCTCAGCGCCGCCAGCGGCCAGATCGACTTGCTGTACGACGCCAACTTGCGTCTGCTGCGCTGGAAGGCGTCGTGGTCCGGCCTGTCGGGGCCGATCACGGGCGTACAGTTTCACGGCATTCCCGGCGCCGGCCTGAACGGCCCGCCAACCATGATCTGGCCCGGCCCGTTCGGCCCTGCCTACGAAGGCCGCGCCACCCTCACATTGCAGCAGGCGCAGGACTTGCTCGACGGGCGCTGGTACGTCAATGTGTTCACCGCCGCCTATCCGGGCGGCGAGGTGCGCGGGCAACTGCGGGTGGTCAAGTGAGACGGTCTTCTGAATTGCTTCGCTCCATTTGCGCGGCAGTTCTGCTAGCGGCGCTGGCCGGTTGCACCGGCACGCTGCGACCACAACCGCCATCGCGGCCCGCCACCCAGCCAGCGCCCGTGACGCCGGCAGCACCAACAGCGCCGCAACGGGCCGAACTGGCGGCGTTCAAGGCCGTGCTGTCGGGTCGCCAGGCCGTGTCGTCAGCGAATACGCCGGCTCGGGGCGAACTGGTGGCGGTGCTCAACCGCAATACCGGCCAATTGCGCTGGAAGCTGACCTTCAGCGGACTCAGCGGCCCCGTGCGCGGCGGGCAGTTCCAGCGCCAGGCGGCCAGTGGCCAGCCGGCCTCGTCCGTGCTGGCCGTCGGCGGTCGCACCCTCACCAGCCCCTACGAAGGCCGCGCCGTGCTCACCCCGGCCCAAAGCGCCGATCTGCTGGCCGGAAAGTGGTACGTCAACCTGCGCACCGATCGCTTTCCCGAGGGCGAGTTGCGCGGTCAGGTGGTGGAACAACGCTGACGCCGCCCGCCGCGCCGCCGGCGGCTCCAATTTGTCACATTGGCAATTTGCCGGTTAACGCGACGTTTACGCCAGCCTTTTATAGTGACAGCCTTGCCTGCTTTTCCGCCCCAGCCTTCCCGAGCGACCATGCGCCTTTTGTTCTCTTTTGCGCCGAGGCCGCGCCAGCGCGCGCCTGGCATGGCTGCCGCCGCCGTCGCCGCCGCCGCCGCGCTGATGGCGGGCTGCGCTGCCGGGCCGGACTACGCGCTCCCTGCGCCGCCGCCCGGCGCGGACTTGCCCGCTTTCAAGGAAAGCAGCCTGTGGCAGCCGGCCATGCCGGGGCAGGCTGGCTCGGAGGCCGGCGCGCCCGGCAGCGCGTGGTGGAAGGCGTATGGCGACCCGGCGCTCGATGCACTGGTCGAGCAAGCCAACCAGGCCAACCAGAGTCTGCGCCAGGCCGAGGCGCAGTACCGGCAGGCGCAGGCGCTGGTGCAGGGCGCGCGCGCCAGCTTCTTCCCGACCGTGGGGTTGGCCGCTTCGGCAGGCCGTGGCCGCAGCATCAGCGACGGCGTGGCCGCCGAGGGCAACAGCCATGCGTGGTCGTTGCAGGCGTCCTGGGAGCCGGACCTGTGGGGCAGCGTGCGGCGCAGCGTCGAGGCCGCGGGTGACAACGCCGCCGCCAGCGCCTTTGACCTGGCCGCGGCGCGGCTGGCGGTGCAGGCGGCGGTGGTCAACGGCTATCTGCAGTTGCGCCTGGCCGACGCGCAGAAGGCGCTTTACGCCGACACCATCGCCGGTTATCAAAAGGCGCTGGCGCTGACGCAGGCGCAGCAGCGCGCGGGCGTGGCAACGCGCGCCGACGTGGCGCTGGCGCAAAGCACGCTGGCGGCGGCACAGGCGCAGGCGGTGGATGTCGATCTGACGCGGCGCCAGCTCGAACACGCGCTGGCGGTGCTGCTGGGGCAGGCGCCGGCGGCGTTCACGCTCGAACCCGCGCCGCTGGCGGCGGCCCTGCCTTTGACGCCGCCGGGCCTGCCGTCGGAGTTGTTGCAGCGCCGGCCCGACATTGCGGCTGCCGAGCGCCGCGCGGCCGCCGCCAACGCCAGCATCGGCGTGGCGCAGGCGGCCTGGTTTCCGAGCCTGACCCTGAGCGCCAGCGGCGGCTATCAGGGCAGTGGTTTCGGGCCGTGGTTTCTGACGCCGGACCGGGTCTGGGCGCTGGGCGCAGCGTTGGCCGCCACGCTGTTCGATGGCGGCGCGCGCAGCGCGCAGGTGGAACACGCCCGGGCGGGGTTCGATGCCGCCGCCGCCAATTACCGGCAAACGGTGTTGGCGGGTTTTCAGGAAGTGGAAGACAACCTGGCTGCGCTGGGTGATCTGGCGCAGGAAGAAATCGCCCAGCAGGAGGCCGCGCGCGCCGCGCACGTGGCCGAACAGGTGCTGCTGGCGCAGTACCGCGCCGGCACCACGATTTACAGCGCGGTGATTGCCGCGCAGACGCAGGCGCTGGCCGCCGACCGCGCGCTGCTGCAAGTGCGCGGGCGCCAGTTCGCCGCCAGCGTGGCGCTCATCAAGGCAGCGGGCGGCGGCTGGGATGCCAGCGCGCCGGCGCAACAGGCCGCGCCAGCCGTTTCATCTTCTTCACCGACCCACGAATGACGCACAGCGATGGATGCGCAAGCCACTCCCCCTCAGACCCGGCCGCATCCGCTGCGCTGGGTAATCGCCCTTCTGGTTCTGCTGGCGCTTGGCTGGGGCGCCAAGGTGCGGTACTTCACGCCGCCGCCGCCCAAATCTGCCGCGCCGCCGGTGCCGGTGCGCACGGCGCTTGCGCAGACGCAGGCCATGCCCATCACGCGCAGCGGCATCGGCAACGTGCTGCCGGTGATGTCGGTCACGGTGCGCGCGCGCATCGACGGCCAGCTCGACAGCGTTGCGTTCAAGGAGGGGCAGGACGTGCGCGCCGGCCAGTTGCTGGCGCAGATCGACGCGCGCGGCTTTCAGGCCCAGCTCGACCAGATCGAGGCGCAAAAGGCCAGGGACGAAGCCCAGCTTGCCAATGCCCGGGTCGATCTGGCGCGCTACGGCGAACTCATCAAGCAAGAGGCCACCACGCAGCAAACGCTGGACACGCAGCGCGCGCTGGTGCAGCAGTTGCAGGCCGCGGTGCAAAACGACGATGCGCAGATCGCGCTGGCGCGCGTCAACCTGAGCTACACGCGCATCAGCGCGCCGTTTGCCGGGCGCATTGGCGCGCGGCTGGTCGATCCGGGCAACATCGTCCACGCCGCTGACCCCGGCGGGCTGGCGGTCATCAACCAGATCGACCCGATCGCGGTGCAGTTCACGCTGCCCGAAAGCGACTTCCAGGCCGTCAACCAGGCACTGCGCTCCAGCGCCGCGCCGCTGACGGTGCAGGCGCTCGATCGCGACAGCCGCCAGGTGCTGGCCAGCGGCACGCTGGTGCTGCTGAACAACCAGATCGACGCCAGCACCGGCACCATCGCGCTGAAGGCGCAGTTCCCCAACCCCAGGCACAGGCTGTGGCCGGGGCAGTCGGTGAACGCGCGGCTGGTGCTGGGCGAGCGCGCGCAGGCGCTGACAGTGCCCGCGGCGGCGGTGCAGCGCGGGCCGGACAACCTGTACGCCTACGTCATCGACGCCGGTGACACGGCGCGCATACAGCCGATCGCGGTGGACGGCATCGACGGCGGCATCGCCGTGGTCACGCAGGGCCTGAATGCCGGCGACCGTGTCGTCTTCGACGGGCATTTCCGTCTGACGCCGGGAGCGCGCGTCATCGAGATGCCGGCGGCGGGCGCATCGGCAGCGGCCTCGGCTGCTCCGCGGGAGAAGTCCAAGTGAGCATTTCGGCGCCCTTCATCCAGCGCCCAATCGGCACCACGCTGCTGGCCATTGCGCTGCTGCTGATCGGCCTGGTGGCCTGGCCGCTGCTGCCGGTGGCGCCGCTGCCGCAGGTGGACTTTCCGACCATTCAGGTGTCGGGCCGGCTGCCCGGCGCCAG
>WRJY01000139.1 GCA_009778355.1 Desulfovibrionaceae bacterium
GCAGCGTCTGCCGCGCAAGCAAATCCTCGCCGGGTGTCCAACCCGGCTGCGGTTTGCGCCTTGCATCCACTGCCTTTGCGGGGCAACGGACGCCATGAAAATAGTGTGAACAGGCCCTACCTACCACTCACAAAAGTGGCAGGCCATGTGCCGCTGGAAATAAGGCGCTGGGCAATGTCGCGCAGCAGATTGCATATGCACGATGTGGCGATCGACTGCTGCACTGTGGCGCGTTGCACCAGATAGATTGGCCTGGAAATCGGCGGATCGACGATTTCTGCGGCAGACAGCGTTCCCTGTTTGATCTCGCGCACAACGGACGCGTATGAAAGCAGGCTGTAGCCAAGGCCGCTGGATACCACGTCAATCAACTGCTGAATGACATTGACCTCCGCAACCGGGACAAGCCGGTAGTTGTTGGCCAAGGCATGACGCTCCAGAAGAATGCGCAGCCCATGTTCGGGAGCCGGCAGCACCAGCGGATGGTTTTTCAGTGCGCCGAAACGAACGCGCTCCAGTGTCAAGCCCTTGGGGCCGCTCGCTTTGGCGAAGGCGCCGGGCGGCGCGATCAGTACCAGTTTTTCCTCGGCCAGTTTTTCATGGCAAAGCCCGCTGCTGTTGTGCTCTTCAAACGCCAGGCCGATGTCGATGCGGCCTTGCAGTAATTGCTCGGGGATGTATCCGGTGCTCAGTTCCGCAATCTGCAACAACACTTGGGGCCAACGCTTGAGTGCCGCGTCAAGCAATGGAACGGTCAGAAGCCTGGTCATGGACTGTGGCAGGCCAATGGCCACGCTGCCTACGGGGGCGGCTTCGAGTTGGCGCACGTCGCGCAGGGCCGATTCGAACGAGGCGAGCAATCCGCGCGCGTGGTGTTCCAGTCGCAGGCCCGCCGCGGTCGTTTGGACGCCGTGCGTGCTGCGCTCGAACAGTTGCAGCCCCAACGCTTCTTCCAGTCCTTTGATTTGCATGCTCATGGCGGGCTGGGCGATGTGCATGTGTTCGGCCGCACGTGAAATGGAGCGTGTGGCACAAACCGCAAGAAAGCAACGCAGGTTTCTCAGATCGATTGGCATAAATTATTTATATATCAAGCATCAAAAAATCATCTTTGACACTTATACATCTGTTCTTCACAGTGGAGGGCGAAGACGAGACACGTCCGCTTCCACCAACCATCGGAGACTCTCATGTATGCAATGAACCGCCGAACCGCCATGCTTGGAGCAGGCGCAGCGCTGCTTGGCGCGGCAATGCCGGCATTGGCAACGATTGACAAAACGGTTCGCTTGATCGTCCCCTTCGCCGCTGGCGGGCCGGGGGACTTCACCGCGCGGCAGATCGCTGTGCCTCTCTCCCGTGAACTGGGGCAGAACGTGATCGTGGAGAACAAGCCTGGCGCGAATGGCAACCTCGGCGCACAGTCGGTGGCGGACGCCCCGGCGGATGGCTCGCAGATTCTTTTGAATACCGTCGGGATGGAGGCCATCAATCCGCTGCTCTATCCGTCCATGCGCTACAGCCCGACAAAGGATTTTCTGGCGCTGGGCATTGTGGCCTTGGTGCCGAATGTGCTGGTGGTGCATCCGGAAAAACTGGGTGTGGAGGCGCTCCAGGATCTGGTCAGGCTTGGTAAGCTCAAGCCGCGCGGCTTGAGCTATGCGACCTTCGGCCCGGGCAGCTCACCGCATATCTATACGTCGCTATTGCTCAAAAGCGCGGGCATTGAAGCGGTGCAGATACCATACAAGGGCAGCGCCCCCGCGAGTACGGACGTGATGGCGGGGAACGTGGATTTTTTGTTTGACAGCATGACGACATCGGTCGAACTGATCCGGGGCGGCAAGCTCAAGGGCCTGACGATTACTTCGGCGCAGCGCTCGCCGCTGCTCAAGGACGTGCCGACGATCAAGGAGTGCGGTTACCCGGAAGTCGATCTGAAATTCTGGCTCTCTCTGCAAATCAATGCCCGGACGCCAGCGCCCATTGTGGAAAGCTTGCGCAAGGCGATCTACAACTGTTTGCGGACTCGGGAATACGCGCATGCGCTGGCGGTACGAGGCGCGGAAGTTCTGGCGATCGAGCCTGACAGGGTGCAGCAATGTGTCATGCGAGACGTGGAGCGCTGGCAGGCGCTTGGCAAGGAAATCAATATTCAGCCGGTGTGATCTCGCACGATTTGCGCAAAAAGAGGAAGACATTTGTTGCTGCGGCGCCGCCGTTGCGCCCCCCGTTGTTTGTGCAAGTTTTACCTCGATACCGCGGCAGCGCGCGTGCGCCGAAGGATTCAAATCATGCAACCCCTCAAAGGTTTGAAAGTCATCGACCTGAGCAAGGTTCTCGCAGGGCCGCTATGCGGTCAGTATCTTGGCAATCTTGGCGCGGATGTCATCAAGATCGAGCCGATCGGCTCGGGCGATGATACGCGCGCCTGGCTGCCACAAAAAAGCGGGCAGTCAGCGACCTTTCTCGCGGTCAATCACAACAAGCGAAGCATCGCACTGGACCTCAAGACCGCGCAGGGCCGCGCCGTGGTGCACCGGCTGGTACGGGGCGCGGACATCGTGCTGCAAGGTTTTGGCGCGGGCACGGCGCGCAAGCTTGGCGTTGACCATGAAACGCTCGCACGACTCAACCCGCGGCTGATCTACTGCGAAATTTCTGGCTATGGACGGCAAGGGCCGCTTGGCAATGAGCCGGGATACGACGTGATGCTCCAGGCGTTCAGCGGCATGATCGCGGTGATGGGCGAGCCAGGGGGAGCCACGGTGCGCGCCACGTTTTCCCCGGTGGATCTGGGCACCGGCATGTTGGCTTTTGGCGGCGTGCTTGCAGCGGTCATCGAACGCTCGCGCACGGGCAAGGGCGTGTTCGTGGAGCTGTCGCTGCTGGACACTGCCATGAGTCTGATGGGCTATCTTGCGCAGAACTACTGGTGTTCGGGCAAATTGCCGCAGCGCATGGGCACGGGGCACCCGGCCATGGCGCCGTACCAGGTTTTCCAGGCGATCGATGGCCCGGTGATGGTGGGCGTCGGCAACGATGGGCAGTGGAAACGTTTTTGCCCCATTGCCGGACTGCACGCGTATGTGGATGATGCGCGCTTTCGCCGCAATGCGGACCGCGTGGCCAACTTCGCGCAAACCGTGGCGCTCGTGCAAAACGCGATCGCACTGCATCCCGTTGCGTACTGGATACGGCAGTTGCAGGCTGCCGGTGTTCCGTGCGCGCCCATCAATCATCTGGGGCAAGCGCTCGAGCATCCGCAGGTAGCCGCCCGGCAGGTGGTGGGTCAAACGCGGCACGCCACATTGGGCGCGATCAAAAGCGTCAATTTGCCCATCACATTCAACCAGGAGCCGCGCACGCAGTCCAGCGCGCCGCCGCTATTGGGCCAGCACAGCGCGGAGGTGCTGTGCGAGGCCGGATTCACCCATGGCGAAATCGAGGCGCTGGTGCGCGCCGGAGTTGTTGCGCAAGACGCGCGCGAAATGGCAGGCATTTGAAGTCAGGAGCAATTCATGTCCCATGCAATGGTTCATTACGAAGTCCGCAACGGCGTGGCCGAAGTTCTGCTGGACTGTCCGCCGGTCAATGCCATCACCGAAGCGCTGCTGGAGCGCGTGCTCGCACTGCTCGAGCAGGCTGGCCGCGACCGGGCCGTGCAGGCGGTAATTTTGGGCAGCGCGGTGTCGCATCGCTTTTGCGCGGGTCTGCACCTCGACGAAATGAGCGCAGCCAGCCTCGAGAAAAAGTGGATGCTGGTGGACAAGCTCTACAGCGGGCTGCTGGATACGCAGTCGCGGCTGGGCAAGCCGTCCATTGCGGCTGTCAACGGCACTGCGCGCGGAGGCGGCATGACCCTGGCGGTTTCGTGCGACATGCTGATCGCCGCCGACACGGCGACATTTGGCTATCCCGAAATCGACGTGGGCGTGACGCCAGCGATCCATTACACGCATCTTCCGCGCATCATTGGCCGGCATCGCGCGTTCGAATTGCTGTTTACGGGCCGCAGCTTCGGCGCCGATGAAGCGCTACGTTTGGGGCTTGTGAATGCGGTCGTGCCTGAACCGGAGGTTTTGAACAAGGCGCGTGAGGTTGCGCAGGTGTTCTGCGCCAAATCGCCCCGGGTGATGCAGCTTGGCCGCAAGGCGTTCTACCAGGCGATCGACATCGAGTACCGCAAGGGCGTGGCGTCCGCGGTGGAGCATTTCGCGAACGTTGCCGGCACGGCAGATGCCATCGAGGGGATGACGGCATTTGTCGAACGCAGAAAGCCCGTTTGGCCTTCGGCTCAACCGGCCCAACCACCTGCCGGGGGATAGCATTGACGCCATTGCGAGCAGAAGACCGGCGGTGTCGTGGTCTTTGCGGAGCGTGCCGGCCCCAGTACTTGCGGATACAGGCTGCCAGACAAGCTCTGGGCCTGCCTATAATCGACGGATGCGGTCGTTCCAGTCCCGTTGCCGGGGTCACTGGAATGCGTTGGCGCGTGACGCGCCCCATCCGAACCTCAACCCTCCTCAAGAGAGACCAGCCAATGAAAGCACTCGTCGCTGTCAAGCGCGTGGTGGACTACAACGTCAAGGTGCGCGTGAAGTCCGACCAGACCGGCGTGGATATCGCCAACGTGAAGATGAGCATGAATCCCTTCGACGAAATCGCCGTCGAGGAGGCCGTGCGCCTGAAGGAAAAAGGCGTGGTCACCGAGGTGGTCGCGGTCTCCTGCGGTCCCGCGCAGTGCCAGGAGACGCTGCGCACCGCCATGGCCATCGGCGCCGACCGCGGCATTCTGGTCGAGACCAATGAGGAGTTGCAGCCGCTGGCGGTGGCCAAGCTGCTCAAGGCCGTGCTCGACAAGGAGCAGCCCCAGATCGTCATTCTGGGCAAGCAGGCCATCGACGACGACGCCAACCAGACCGGTCAGATGCTGGCCGCGCTGGCCGATCTGCCGCAGGCCACGTTCGCCAGCAAGGTCGAAATCGAGGGCGGCCAGGCCAAGGTCACGCGCGAGGTCGATGGCGGCCTGGAGACCGTGTCGGTCGCTCTGCCCGCGGTCGTCACCACCGACCTGCGCCTGAACGAGCCGCGCTACGTCACGCTGCCCAACATCATGAAGGCCAAGAAAAAGCAGCTCGACACCGTCAAG
>WRJY01000140.1 GCA_009778355.1 Desulfovibrionaceae bacterium
CGCCGCCGCCCCCTCCCCTGCCCTCCCCCAGCGGGGGAGGGAGCAACTGGCCCGCTGCGAATGGCGCTTGGGGTGTTTCATATGAACGCCGCGCCGCATTGGCGCAGCAGGGCATGGGCCTGGCGCTCCAAGTCAGCGCGGTGTTCCGGGGCCGCGATGTCGATCAGGCGGCGCACGCGGCGCGACAGTGGCTGGCCGCGCAGGTCGGCCACGCCATGCTCGGTGACGATCAGTCCGGCGTCGCTGCGCGGCGTGCTCACTGGGCCACCAAGGCTGGCCACGATGCGGCTCGCGCCCTTGGCGGTGGCGGGCAGCGCCACGATGGGCAGGCCGCCGCGGCTGCGCGCGGCGCCGCGCAGGAAATCCATCGCGCCACCCACCGCGCCCACGTAGACGCCGCCCACGGCTTCGGCGTTGATCTGGCCCGTCAGGTCCACCTCGATGGCCGAGTTGATCGCGGCCAGCTTGTGGCAGGCGGCCAGAACGTCGGGCGAATGCGTGTAGTCGATGCCGCGCAGCAGCAGGCGAGGGTTGCCGCGCGCCCAGTTGCGCACGATGTCGCTGCCCATCAGCAAACCGCCGATGCTGACGCCCGCGTCCAGGCTCTTGCGCGCATTGGTCAGCGCGCCGGCTTCGGCCAATTGCGCAAAGCCGTCGCCGACGGCGCCGCTGTGCAAGCCCAGGTCGCGATGGCCGTGCAGCGCCGCCAGTATGGCTTCGGGCAGGTTGCCAATGCCGGTTTCCAGCGTGGCGCCGTCTTCCACCAACCCGGCGACGTGGCGGGCAATGGCCTGCTCCGTTGCGCCAATCCTGGCGCGCGGCTGATCCAGCGGCGGATGTTCGGCGTCGATCAGCAGATCGAAGTCGGACGCCTTCAGGTACAGGCTGCCGTGCGTCCAGGGCACGGCGGGGTTGACTTCGCCAATCAGCACGCGGGCCTTGTCGATGGCGGCGGGCAGGTATTCCTGCGCCAGCCCCAGGCTGTAGCGGCCCTGCGCGTCGGGCGCGGAAACTTGCACCAGCGCCACGTCAACCGGCAGCGCGCCGGCGCCGATCAGGCCGGGCAGGTGCGAATAGTGGCAAGGCAGGATGTCCAGCACCCCGGCCTGCGCCAGCGCGCGGTGCGTGCCCGCCGCGCAATAGCCGACGAAGTCGATCACGTCGGCCTGTTCGGGCCGCAGCGTGTCGGAACCGCCGATGCCGACGAACACGCGCAAACGCCCGCCCTGGGCCAGCTCATGCCGGTGTTGGACGAGCGCGCGCGTGAGCGTCAGCGGCTCCGCCGTGGCCTGCCCCCACCAGAAGGTGTCGCCGGGGCGAACCAGCGCTTGCAGTTGCCCGGTCAACGAACCGCCGGTCACGCCTTGCGATCCCAGTCGAAGCGCAGCGGCTGCTTGTCGCGGAACCGCTGCACCGCGTCCTGGTGATAGGCCGAACCGCGGCACATGGTCTGGGCATAGGCTTCCAGTTCGGCCACGGCGCGCGCGTCCAACTCGAACGCCTGGTTCATGATGGTCTTGGCCATGCCGATGGCGGCGGTCGATGCGTTGCCGAAGCGCCGCGCCAGCGCCAGCGCCGCGTCTTTCAGCGCCGGGCCGTCTTCCACGATGTCATAGACCATGCCAAGCCGTTTGGCCTCTTCGGCCTCCACGGTGCGCGCGGTGAATACCAGTTCCTTGGCCCGTTGATGGCCGACGATGCGCGGCAGCAAGTGCATGGCGCCCAGGTCGGGAATCAGGCCGATGCGGCCGAACACGGCGCAGAATTTGGCGCGGCGCGTGGCCAGCACGAAGTCAGCCGCCAGCGCCAGGCTCATGCCGGCGCCGAAGGCCGGCCCGTCCACGGCGGCGATGACGGGTTTTTCGAGGTTGACCAGTTCGGGGAACCATTGATGCAGCGCGCGGATGCGCTCGCGCCAGGGCAAGCCGGCGTCGGCGGCGTTGAGCATCTGGCTGATGTCGCCGCCCGAGCAGAAAGCGCCGCCCGCGCCGGTCAGGATGACGGCATGTACCTGCGCGTCGTCGCGCATTTGCGCAATGGCCGCGGCCAGCGCCGGGCGCATGGCCTGGTTCAGCGCGTTGCGCGCCTCGGGGCGGTTCAGGGTAATGGTGCCCACGCCGTCCTGCACGGCGGTGAGTACGGGAGATTCGCTCATGGTGACTCCTTCAAACATGGACTCCTTCCCCCTTTGGGAGAAGGCGGGGATGAGGGCAGGCGTTGGTGATGGGCACGCCGCTGGCCCCCATCCCAACCCTCCCCCAGAGGGGGAAGGGGCAGAGAGTAAACGGTTGCGCGCTAGCCACCGGCAGCCTGTTTCACGCTACGCCAGTTCGGCAAAGCCGTGACTGAGCACCAGCTTGTCGCGCTCGATCACGCGCGCGCGCAACTGGAAGCAGTTGGGCTGGCCGCTCACGCGCCAGATTTGCGTTTCCAGCGTTTCGCCGGGAAACACCGGCGCGGCAAAGCGGATGTCGAAGGCCGCCAGCCGCGCCGGGTCGTTGCCGGCGCACTGGCGGATCACGGCGCAGGCGGCCACGCCGTAGGACGCCAGCCCGTGCAGGATGGGGCGCTCGAACCCGGCGGCCCGGGCCACGGCGGGGTCGGCGTGCAGCGGGTTGGTATCGCCCAGCAGGCGGTACAGCAGCGCGGCCTCGGGGCGGATGAGCTGGGTGTCGATGAAGTCCGGCGCCCGGTCGTGCGGCGTGGGCGCCAGCGCGGGCAGTGGCTCGTCACTGGGCTGGCCGCCGTCTTGCTGGCTGTAGCCGCCGTCGCCGCGCAGAAAAGTCACCTGCTGCAACGTGGCCAGCAACTCGCCGGCGGCGGTCTCGACGCGGCGCTGCGTCACCATGATCGCGCCCTTGCCCTCGCCCTTGTCGGTCAGGCGCTCGACGCGGTTGTGGCCCACGATGTCGGCGCTGGCCGGCAAGGGCCGGTGGATGCGCATACGCTGCTCGCCGTGCAGCAGCTTGACCCAGTCGATGCCGGTATCAGGCTCCTTGGCCCAAAAACCCGGAAACCCCAGCACCACGGCCTGCGTGGGCAAGGCGCGCAGCCCGCCGGGCGCGCCTTCATAGACAAAGGGCAACGCGTCCGCCCGAAGCGGATCGCAACCCAGGCCCAGGCTGAGGGCGTAGAGCATGGTGTCACGCTCGCCATAGTGCTGGCGCACGGGCGCGAAAACGCGCTGCGTGAGATGCCGGTAGCTGATCGCCATGGCCGCTCTTTCCTCAGACCGGATCCCAACTGAACACGTCCGGCGAGCGATCGAGCGGGAAGAAGTCGGCCCGCATCGCCGGCATGGCGTGCTCGGCGATGGTTTGCGGCGTCCAGCCATCGGAACGCTGCACCGAGCGCACGGGCCGCGGCTGGCTCATGAGGAAAATTTCGTTGTTGCGCACCGCGAAAATCTGACCGTTGACCTCCTTGGCCGCATCGCTGACCAGGTACACCGCCAGCGGCGCGATCTTGGCCGGCGTCATCTGCTGAATCTTGGCCACGCGCGCCTGCTGCTCGGGCGTGTCGGTGGGAATCGAGCCGATCATCCGGCTCCAGGCGAACGGCGCGATGCAGTTGGAACGCACGTTGAACTTGAGCATGTCCAGCGCGATCGACTTCGACAGCGCCGCAATGCCCAGCTTGGCCGCCGCGTAGTTGGCCTGCCCGAAATTGCCGATCAGACCCGAGGTGGAGGTCATGTGCACCATCGCGCCCGCGTTCTGCTCCTTGAAGAAAGTGGCGGCGGCGCGGCTGACGAAGTAGGCGCCGTACAGGTGCACCTTGATGACCGCGTCCCACTCATCCACCGACATCTTGTGAAAGAAGCGGTCGCGCAGAATGCCGGCGTTGTTCACCACCGCGTCGATGCGGCCAAAATTGTCCAGCGCGCACTGCACGATCTTGGCCGCGCTGGCGGCCTCGGCCACGCTGTCGGCGTTGGGCGCCGCCGTGCCGCCGAGGGCGCGGATTTCCTCCACCACCTTCTGCGCCGGGCCGGCGCTGCGGCCTTCGCCATCGACGGCGGCGCCAATGTCGTTGACCACCACCTTGGCCCCCTGGCCGGCCATGGCCAGCGCGATGTCCCGGCCAATGCCGCCACCCGCGCCGGTAACGACCACGACTTTTCCTTCAATCATCGGACTGCTCATTGAAACTACTCCAGAAATTCCTGCAAATTGCCCCCCGAGGATGCCACATCCGGCCACCCCCGCGGTTCAGCATTGCCAAAGAGGGGGTTCGGCGGGCTCTACCGGGCGCGGCTGGCGCTGGTGCGCGATGCAAGGCCGCCATCAATTTGCTTGGCAACGCCACCGGACTGCTCGGCGCGCAGATCAACGGCACCGTCCGCATCAGTCAGTGCGTTGCGCTTGCTCATACGCTTTGATCTTCCGGCTGTTGGCCTTGCGAAAACTGATAACACGAATGTCGCCATCGATGAGTGTGAAACAAAGCACATGCAGCCGCAGTTCAAGGCCGCTGTCGATCTTGCGGCGGCGTCCCATCGTGGACGGCATATTACGCTGCCAAGGCCGTGCTGCATGGCAGGGCCACCGGCAAGGCCGCGCTCGAAGGCGCGGACTCGAAGGCGCGGGCTTGCAAGCTCAGGGCGGCATTCAGGCGCAAATCGAGGCCACCAACTCGCCGCCCCTGAGCGACATGACGCTGCTGCTGCGCAAGTAGCGACGCGAGGGCAAGACCATCACCGGCAAGAGCGTCGGCGAGGCCGCCGCCGCGCTCAAGAAGAAAAAACGCGGTTCGAGCATCGATGGTGTTCCCAATACCCCGCTGCGCGATACCGGGCTGCCGGCTGCCAGCGTCACCTGCTGGGTGGAAAAGGCATGATGCCGCCCGAAACGCTGCTGGCGCAATTACACGAAGGTCGCGGGCGAGACGTGAAAGCGCTCGGCCAGCAGGCGGATTTGCCGCACATTCAGGGCGCGCTTGCCGCTGAGGATTTCGGAGACGACGCCCTGGCTGCCGACTTCCGCCAAGTCGCGTTGCCTGAGGCCGTGCTGCTCCATCAGGAACTTGATGGCATCGACGCCCGTGGCTTCGGGCATGGCCGGCAGCGTGGCTTCGTAGTCGGCGATCAGGTCGCCGATGATGTCCACCAGCGGCATGGCCGGGTGTTGTTCGTCGCCGCCCGTTTCGGCCAG
>WRJY01000141.1 GCA_009778355.1 Desulfovibrionaceae bacterium
CCCGCCGATGCGGGCGGCGCCGTGCGCAGCCCTTGGGGCTCCATGCTGGGCGGCCTGGCGGCTGGCTTGGGGCTGGCTTGGCTGGCCCAGGCGCTGGGCTTGGGGCCGGGCTTTGCCAATGTCCTGCTGATCGTGTTGCTGGCGGCGGTGGCGCTGATTGCCGTGCGCTTGCTGCGCCGCGCGCCGGCGCACGCGGGCCCGCTGGCTTACCAGGGCGCCGGCGCCGCCAACCCGGTCACGCCGCCGCAGTACAACCCCACCAAGGTCGGCAACGATGCTTCGGCCCGCCCGTGGGAAACCCAGCCGGCCCAGTTCGATGCTGACGCGGGCGGTTCGATCATCGGCTCGGCCCTGCGCGGATCGCAGGGCTGGGGCATTCCGGCCGACTTCGATGTCGAGGGCTTCGTCGGCGCCGCCAAACGCAACTTCATTGCCTTGCAGGACGCCTGGGACCGCTCCGACATTCCCGCCCTGCGCGCCATGATGACCGACGACATGCTGGCCGAAATCCAGACTCAGTTGGCCGAGCGCGAGCGCGCCGCGCCGAACGTGGTCAACGAGACCGAGGTGGTGATGCTGGAGGCGCAACTGCTGGGCATCGAGGAGTTGGACGACGTTTACATGGCCAGCGTCGAGTTCAGCGGCCTGATCCGCGAAGACCCCTCCGCCGGCCCCAACCCGTTCCGCGAGGTCTGGAACATGACCAAGCCCAGAAATGGCCGTGGCGGCTGGCTGGTCGCTGGCGTGCAGGCGCTGCAATAACCGCCCGCCTCACGCGGTTGCAGGGGCGGCATCCCGCCGCCCGTCTCTTGTTTCTTCTTCCGCTCAAGGATTGTGCCGTGTGGCGGCACGGAGTAGTCACCTTCCGGTTTGTCGGGGCCAATGTCGAGTTGGTCGATTACCAAGACTATCACTGAAAGGAATGTCGTCATGATCCATACCCATCCGCATCCAGGCGAAATCCTCCGTGAAGAAGTTTTCGTCCCGCTCGGTTTGTCCGTGACTGAGGCGGCTGATCGTCTGGCCATGTCCCGTCCGGCGTTGTCACGGGTGCTCAACGGCAGGGCGGGCATCAGTCCCGACCTGGCCGTGCGGCTTGAAAAGGCTGGCGTGAGCACAGCGCAGACCTGGATCAACTTGCAGGCCAACTATGACCTGTGGAGCGTGCTGCAACATGCTCAACCGCCTGTGCGCGCCTTGCGGACAGTGGCGACGGCGTCGCCATAGAGCGATCGGGCTTTTGCCGATCATCGGCGCGGGTTGCCCTGTTCGAGGCCGCGCGCCAAAGTGATAATCGCGGGCTATGGCAACACAGTTCCCTTTCTCCTTTCTGGCCGACGGATTCGGCAAGCTGACGCGCAACCTGAAAGCCCCGGCCTGGCTGACTGATGAAGCGCAGCACCGGCTGGTGCTGTTTCTCAACCATGTGCTGACGCAAGAGCCAGAGGCGCGGGCGCGGCTGGCGCGCCACAAGGGGCGCGTGGTGCGTCTGCAATGGCGCGACTTTGCCATGCTACTGGCGGCTACCCCGGCGGGCTTGTGGGAGCTGACGCCTGATGCCGAGTCTGATTTGCGGCTGACGGTGAGCGACGACTCGCCATTCAGTCTGGCGCGCAACGCGCTGCGCGGCGACAGGCCGGGCGTGCGTATCGAGGGCGACGTGCAGTTCGCCGCCGAGGTGAACTGGCTGGTGGACAACGTGCGCTGGGACGCCGAGGAAGACTTGGCGCGGCTGATCGGCGACGCGCCGGCGCACGCCGTCGCCAATGCCGGGCGCGGCGCGGCGCAGGCGCTGCGCGCTTTCGCCGGCAAGCTGTCCGGCCAGCAGGATACGAAGGCATGAGGCGTTTTCTGCGCGCTGCCTACATCGCGTGGGTGGCCTTGCGCTACGGGCTGGACGAACTGGTGCTGACCAGCTTTCAGCGCCCCTGGCTGCGCCTGCTGGCGCGCGTGGCGTCGATCGGGCGCGACCTGTCGGCCCCGCGCGGGCAGCGCCTGCGCGAGGCGCTGCAGCGGCTGGGGCCGATCTTCGTCAAATTCGGCCAGGTGCTGTCCACCCGGCGCGACCTGCTGCCGCCCGACGTGGCCGACGAACTGGCCAGGCTGCAAGACCGTGTGCCGCCGTTTCCGGCCGAGGTGGCCATTGGCACCATCGAGCGGGCGTTCAAGAAGCCGCTGGACGAGGTGTTTTCCAGCTTCGAGCGCGAGCCGGTGGCCAGCGCCTCCATCGCCCAGGTGCACTTCGCCACCTTGCGCGACGGGCGCGAGGTGGCCGTCAAGGTGCTGCGCCCGGGCATGTTGAAGGTGATCGAGCAGGACCTGGACTTGATCCGCATGATGGCCAGTTGGGTCGAACGTCTGTCGTCCGACGGCAAGCGCCTGAAGCCGCTGGAGGTGGTGGCCGAGTTCGACAAATACCTGCACGACGAACTGGATCTGATGCGCGAGGCCGCCAGCGCCGCCCAGTTGCGGCGCAACATGACGGGGCTGAACCTGGTGCTGATCCCGGAGATGTTCTGGGACTTCATCCGCCCCGACGTGCTGGTGATGGAGCGCATGAAGGGCATCCCCATCGGCCAGATCGAGCGCCTGCGCGAGGCCGGCGTGGACTTCAAGCAACTGGGGCGCGATGGCGTGACCATCTTTTTCACCCAGGTGTTTCGCGACGGTTTTTTTCACGCCGACATGCACCCCGGCAACATCATGGTCAGCGTGGAGCCGGCCACTTTCGGGCGCTACGTGTCGCTGGACTTCGGCATCGTGGGCACGCTGACGCAGACCGACAAGGAATACCTGGCGCAAAACTTCACCGCCTTCTTCCGGCGCGATTACAAGCGCGTGGCCGAACTGCACGTGGAAAGCGGCTGGGTGCCGCCGGGCACGCGCATCGATGAGCTGGAATCGGCCATCCGCAGCGTGTGCGAGCCGTACTTCGACCGCCCGCTCAACCAGATATCGCTCGGCATGGTACTGATGCGGCTCTTTCAGACCTCGCGGCGCTTTCACGTCGAAATCCAGCCGCAACTGGTGCTGCTGCAAAAGACCCTGCTCAACATCGAGGGGCTGGGCCGCCAGCTCGACCCCGAACTGGATTTGTGGGCCACCGCCAAGCCGTTCCTGGAAAAGTGGATGCTCCAGCAGGTCGGCCCCAAACGCTTCTGGCGCGAACTCAAGGAGCAGGCGCCGTATTACGCCAAAATGCTGCCCGATCTGCCGCGGCTGCTGCACGGCTACCTGGCGCAGCGGCCAGCGCAGGAGGCCAACGCGCAACTGCTGGAAGTCATCCGCGAGCAGCGCCGTGCCAGCGCCCGCTTTGCCCTGCTGTACGTCGCCGGGGGCTTCGTGCTGGGGCTGATGGCGCCGCAACTGTATTTCTGGATCGCTTATCTCCTGACCAGACTCTGGAATTTCCTGGGCGGGTTCTGGATTTACTTTTTCGGCTGAAGCTGGAAAACATGAACTGGACGCTGTTCATCTTCGTCATCATTTACCTGACCGGCACGCTGATGATTGGCGTCTGGGCCGGGCGGCGCATCAAGACCACCTCCGACTTCGCCTTGGCTGGCCGCAATCTGCCGCTGGCGATGATCGTCACCACCACCTTCGCCACCTGGTTCGGCGCCGAAACCGTCATGGGCATTCCCGCCAGCTTCGTGCAGGGCGGTCTCAACGCCATCGTCGAAGACCCGTTCGGCGCCGGCACCTGCCTGATTCTGGTGGGCGCGTTCTTCGCCGCCCGGCTGTACCGCATGAACCTGCTGACCATCGGCGACTTCTACCGGCAGCGTTTCGGCAAGGGCGTGGAGGTATTCTGCTCGGTCGCCATCATCCTCAGCTACCTGGGCTGGGTGGCGGCGCAGATCACGGCGCTGGGGCTGGTGTTCAACGTGCTGTCCAACGACGTCATCTCGCAGGAACTGGGCATGGTCATCGGCACCGTGGCGGTGCTGATTTATGTGGTGGTCGGCGGTTTTCTGGCCGTGGCCTGGACGGATTTCATCCAGATGATCGTGCTGGTCATCGGCCTGACGGTGATTGCCGTCTTTGCCGCCGATCTGGCCGGCGGCGCCGGCAAGGTGCTGGACCTGGCCGCCAGCCGGGACCTGTTCCGCTTCTGGCCGCAGCCAAGCTTCAAGGGCATGGTGTTTTTCATTGCCGCCGGCATCACCATGATGCTGGGCAGCATACCGCAGCAGGACGTGTTCCAGCGCGTGATGTCGGCCAAGAACGCGCACACGGCGCAAAACGGCGCCATGATCGGCGGCGCGGCGTACATTCTGTTTGCCTTCGTGCCCATGTTCATCGTTACCGCCGCCGTGGTGGTGATGGGCGATGGCGCCCTGCAACTGGCAGCCAACGACTACCAGAAAGTGCTGCCCGCCTTCATCATGGGCCACATGAACCTGCCGCTGCAAATCCTGTTCTTCGGCGCGCTGCTGTCGGCCATCAAAAGCACCTCGTCGGCCACCCTGCTGGCGCCCTCGACCAGCTTCGTCGAGAACATCCTGAAAAACCTCTACCCGTCGATGAGCGACCGGCAATTGCTGCTGGCCATGCGCGCCACCATTTTGATCTTCTCGCTCAGCGTGCTGGCCTACGCCATCGCCATGAACGGCACCTCCATCTACGAGCTGGTGTCGGCGGCCTACCAGGTCACGCTGGTGGGCGCCTTCGTTCCGCTGCTGATGGGCCTGTACTGGAAGCGCGCCACCACGCAGGGCGCGGCGCTGTCGATCTTGCTGGGCATCGTCACCTGGGTGCTGTTCTTCCCGCAAATTACCTCGCTGGGCGAGGCGTTTCCGGGCCAACTGGCCGGGCTGCTGATGGCTTTTGCCGGCATGGTGGCGGGTTCACTGCTGCCGCAGTGGCTGCCCGACCGCCATGGGCACACGCACCACTTGGCGCCCAAACGGGCCGGGTAGTTTCTTGCCGCTTTCCCCGCTTGGGGAAGTTGATTGGCCTTGCCCTCGATTTCCGTGCCCCGCAGCCGAGGCCATTATGCGGCTCGCTTTTGCCGGGCGGCTTCAGCCTAGAAACGGCAGTTGGACGCGCTCGAAAGTAGAGTGATCGGCGTGCCAGGCAAGGGTGAGCGCTGCGGCTCCAAAGGCGCTTGCGCGCCTTTGGACAGCGCGAACAGGCCCAGCCTCTGGCTGGGT
>WRJY01000142.1 GCA_009778355.1 Desulfovibrionaceae bacterium
TCAAGAACGGAATGCGCCCGGTTCATCCGGGAGAAGTCCTGCGGGAAGACTATCTGGTTCCGCTGGAAATGAGCGTCAACGCGTTGGCGTTGGCGCTGGCCGTGCCGGCGAACTGTTCGCGTGCTCACGTCAAGCATGCGGGCGACCTCCTCAATGGTGATCTCAGGGTGCAGGCTGGCCAGTACTTTTTCGGCACCTCGCTGGGCGGCTTGCTCCAGCATGGCGGCCAAGTCTTGTGGTGATAAAACGGCGACGTTCATTGTTTTTCAAGCGGCCAGCAGACCAAGGTTGCTCATGCCGGTGCGCGTCACGGTGCCGCCGGCGGATGTGGTGGACTGCCTTGACGCCATGACGTAGCGGCCCAGTGTTCACGGTGTCCATGCGTTTGCATCGACGCCGCCAGTTACCCCAATTCCCTGATTTTTGGAGTTGAGGCCGCTGCATTGCCCAAAGCCCGCACACCCCATACGGTGCGGGTATCAAGCGCGCCGCCCTCGCGCTGGGCGTCTCGCGGCCTACCTTCTACCGCGTGCTGGCCGACTTTCGCGCACGCATAGCCCGCGCCGGCAAGAGCATCGAGGCCGAGAACATCGCCGCCGGGCAGGGGCTGCCGCATGCTGACGCTTCAGCCATTGACATAGGGAAACAATTTCCCTATTATTGAGCAATGGGCAAGATACATTCACAGGAGAACTGGTTGATCCGCGTGCAGGGCAACGAACACCCACCAGTGCACGTACATGTCTTGCATCCTGACGGTCGCGCTGTCCTGTATCTGGACGGCACGGTAATCAACAACCACGTGCCTGCCAGCGTTATCAGCGATGCAGGCGCGTGGGTCGCCACCCATGAAGCCGTGATTCGTGCAGAGTGGGATCGCATGGGCAACCCGCCCTCAAGGTAAAAAACCATGAAAGCACAAGTGAATCGACTGCAAGCCGTCAAGCCGCTTGGTGGCATGGCGCTGGAAATCAGCTACACCGGCGGCCAGGTGGTGCGCGTGGACTTTTCTGAACTCCCAGAGCGTTTGGCCGTGTTCGCCGACCTGCGCAAGCCCGAGTTTTTTCGGGCCGCCGCCATCGCCGACTGGGGGCATACCATCGAATGGCCGAACGGCGAAGGGCTAGACGCTGACCGCGTGATGGAAATGGCACTCGAACAGGCTGGTCGCGCCGATACGCTGGCTTTCCGCCGCTGGCAGGAGCGCAATCGACTGTCGCTCAACGATGCGGCGCACGCCATTGGTCTGACGCGCCGCACGGTCAGCCAATACCGTACCGGCGCGCGCCCCGTACCGCGTACCGTCACGCTGGCCTGCAAGGGGTGGGAAGCTGAGCGCGTCCACGCGCCAGCCTGACGGCTGGCCGGGCGCTTGTAACACCCGCTCCGCCGCGCGTCAATGAAAAAAATGTCTCGCCCAGGCGAGACAAAATAGTTCTTTTCCGGTGAGACACTTCGGGTCAAAATTCGAGGCAATTCAGGTAGGTATCAAAAGTGCGCCCCGGCGGTCGAAAGGCTTCCGGGGCGTTGTTTTGGACGCACGCGAACCACCCCCGACAACATGCTCACCATCAGCCGAAGCGGGCCTGAACTGCTGCTCAGCAGATTCCCGCCGCATCATTGCTACGTCGAGGTCTTCGCCGGCGGCGCGGCAGTGTTCTTTGCCCGTAATCCTGCGCCCTCTGAAGTCCTGAACGACGTCAACGGCGAACTGGTCAACCTGTACCGCGTGGTCACGCATCACTTGGAGGAATTCGTCCGCCAGTTCAAATGGGCGCTTTCGTCTCGGCAAGTGTTCAAGTGGCTGCAGGACACGCGGCATGAAACACTGACCGATGTGCAGCGCGCCGCGCGGTTTTTTTACTTGCAGCAGCAGACCTTCGGCGGCAAAGTGGCCGGGCAAACCTTTGGCACGTCTACCACGGCGCCTGCCATCAACCTGCTGCGCATCGAGGAAACCCTGTCAGCCGCGCACCTGCGCTTGGCCAGCGGCGTGACCATTGAGCATCTGGACTGGGCCGCCTGCATCGAGCGCTATGCCTCGAGTCGTGGAAGGTGAAACCAGAAAGCTTGGCGCGCGCCCGCGCAGCTCGCCAAAGCGCGTCGCGCGACTGGGCTGTGATCGGGAATACGCGATCCTGGCTCCATCCGCGCATCCGTTCAATGATGGGCCGCGCCTTGCGCGGCAACGGCACATCCCTGGCGTCGCCATTTTTCGTTTTCGGCAGACACACGTATGCGGTGTGCACATGGTCCCACGCCAGCCCTTCCATTTCGCCAGAGCGCATGCCTGTGCGCAGAGCCAACAGCAGCATGTTGGCCACGACCTCGCTCATCGACTCTGGCCGCCGGCGCCGGTATCCGAGGGCGCGCAGCATTGCTTTGATCTGAGGTCGAGTCAGTACAATGTCGCGTCCAGGCGGCGCTGTGGGGGGCTTGACACCCTTCATCGGTGTGTCATGTATCCATTTCCAATCGCGCGCAGCAGCGGTGAAAATGCTGCCCAGCAGACTCATTTCTCGCCTGACGCTGGCCGGGGACACCTCCGACTCGCGGCGCTCGCGCCAGCGGTCTACGTGTTCATCGGTCACGCGCCCGATGGGCAGCGTCAGCGGCAAGTCAATGTCGCGCAGAAAAACGCCGCAACGCAGTTGCTCCCATCGTGTACCCTTGTGCTCTGGAGCAATCTCGTCGTGATATTTCTGGATCGCCTGTCGAAGCGTATGCACGTCACCCAGCGCCTTGCGCTTGGTGGCCTTGGCCAGCACCCGCTGCTGGTCTCGCCATGCGACGGCCTCGCGCAACGAGTCAAAGCTCTTGCTTGGGCGGCTCTTGCCGACCGTGACTTGTGCGAGGTAGGCTCCTGAAGGGAGCTTGGTGATGTTCTCCGGCATTAGCAGAAACGTTAGCAGGGCACTAGCAGCCCGGCGTCGTATTCTGTCAAAAACGGAGGACAAAACAAAGGGCGGCACACTGTGCCGCCCCATGAATATCGCCCTTTGTCGGACAACTAAAGATATTGGTGGTGCCCAAGAGAGGACTCGAACCTCCACGCCTCTCGGCGCTAGTACCTGAAACTAGTGCGTCTACCAATTCCGCCACCTGGGCATCAGGAACCTCAAATTGTACATCAAAAATTCAGAACTTGCCGGCAATCTGCTGGATGAAATCGAAGGCGCGGTGCAAGGCCACCGCGACGGTCACGGTTTCGTGACGCGCGACGACGGCGAGCCGGACATCTACCTGCCGCCGGGCGAGATGCGCGCAGTGCTGCACCGCGACCGCGTCAAGGCGCGCATCGTGCGGCACGACCGGCGCGGACGCCCCGAAGGCCGCGTACTGGAGATCGTCGAGCGTCCGCCGCACCCCATCATTGGCCGCCTGCTCAACGAGGGCGGCATCTGGCTGGTGGCGCCAGAGGACAAACGCTACGGCCAGGACGTGCTGATTCCCAAGGCCGCCATCGGCGCCGCCAAGCCGGGCCAGGTGGTGGTGGTGGAACTGACCGAGCCGCCGGCGCTGTACGGCCAGCCGGTTGGCCGCGTGAAAGAGGTGCTGGGCGAAATCGACGATCCCGGCATGGAGATCGAAATCGCCGTGCGCAAATACGGCGTGCCGCACGAGTTCTCGCAAGCGGCCATCGGCGCGGCGCGCGCGTTGCCCGACGCGGTGCGCCCCGAAGACCGCGAGGGCCGCATCGACCTGACCGACGTGCCGCTGGTCACCATCGACGGCGAAGACGCGCGCGACTTCGACGACGCCGTGTACTGCGCGCCCGCCGTCGTCAGCGGACGCGGCAAGAAACTCAACGGCTGGCGGCTGCTGGTGGCCATTGCCGACGTCGGCCACTACGTGCGCACCGGCAGCCCCATCGACGTCGATGCCTACGACCGCGCCACCAGCGTGTACTTTCCGCGCCGCGTCATCCCCATGCTGCCGGAGAAATTGAGCAACGGCCTGTGCTCGCTCAACCCCGGCGTGGATCGCCTGTGCATGGTCTGCGACATGCTGGTGTCGGCCAAGGGCGAGACCGTGGCCTACCAGTTCTACCCGGCGGTCATGCACAGCCACGCGCGCCTGACCTACACCGAGGTGGCCGCCATCTTGTCCAACACGCGCGGGCCCGAGGCGGCGCGCCGCCAGGAGCGCGTACCCGACCTGCTGCACCTGTACGATGTGTTCCGCGCGCTGCTGAAGGCGCGCGAGGCGCGCGGCGCGGTGGACTTCGATACCGTGGAGACGCAGATCGTCTGCGACGAATCCGGCCGCATCGAGAAAATCGTGCCGCGCCCGCGCAACGACGCACACCGGCTGATCGAGGAATGCATGTTGGCCGCCAACGTGTGCAGCGCCGACTTCATGCAGCAAGGCAAGCAGCCCGGCCTGTACCGCGTGCACGAAGGCCCGACGCCGGAAAAGCAGGACATGCTGCGCGCCTACCTGAAGGCGCTGGGTCTGGGGCTGTCCATCAGCGACGCGCCCGCGCCCGCCGAGTTCCAGCGCATTGCCGAGGCCACCAAGGACCGGGCCGACGCCGCGCAAATTCACATGATGCTGCTGCGCTCGATGAGCCAGGCCATCTACACGCCCATCAACAGCGGCCACTTCGGTCTGGCCTACGAGGCCTACGCGCATTTCACCAGCCCCATCCGGCGCTACCCCGACCTGCTCACGCACCGCGTCATCAAAGCCATTCTGGAGGGGCGCAAATACCACCTGCCAGAGCTGCCAACGCCTGGCGAGGCGCATGAAAAGCTCAAAGCGCGCTTGCAAAAAAACAGCGCCGCGCGGCAAATGGGAGAGCGCCCGGCGCCCGCCAAACTCACGCCCGAACAGCAAGCCTGGCAAGCCGCCGGCCTGCATTGCAGCGCCAACGAGCGCCGCGCCGACGAGGCCAGCCGCGACGTCGAAGCCTGGCTCAAGTGCAAGTACATGAAGGAGCACCTGGGCGAGGAATACGCCGGCGCCGTCACCGCCGTCACCAGCTTCGGCCTGTTCGTCACGCTCGAAGACCTGTACGTCGAGGGACTGATCCACATCACCGAACTGGGCGGCGAGTATTTCCGCTTCGACGAAGTGCGCCAGGAATTGCGCGGCGAGCGCACCGGCATCCGCTACGCCATCGGCACAAGGGTGCGGGTACAAGTCAGCCGCGTGGACCTGGACGGGCGCAG
>WRJY01000143.1 GCA_009778355.1 Desulfovibrionaceae bacterium
TTGCGCTTGACCGCGCGCGCATTCAGGCGGCCACGACTGCTCACACAGCGGCCCCGGGCAATTTCCTC
Source organism: Desulfovibrionaceae bacterium (assembly GCA_009778355.1). Taxonomy (GTDB): domain Bacteria; phylum Pseudomonadota; class Gammaproteobacteria; order Burkholderiales; family Burkholderiaceae_C; genus Ottowia. The sequence continues at coordinate 69 of WRJY01000143.1, forward strand.
GAGCAGCGCAGCGCGCCAAATTGTCAGGCGCTCTTGGGAACCTCGACCCGAGTTTCGCATGAACTCGTGTCAAATCCTATCAGCGATTCATTTGGATGCTATCGCGCAGCCGCCACCTTGTACACCGCGCTGCGGTCGCGCTTTCCCACTGCGATCACTATCACGATCAGCTCTTTGTCGCGGACTTCGTACACCAGACGGTATCCGATGCCGCGAAGCTTGATCTTGTGGCGGTCTGGATGACCGTGCAGCTTTGCGGAAGGAGCACGAGGGTTTTCAAGCCGCTCGGCCAGTTTCGACTTGAACCGCGCCTGCGCGTCGCCATCGAGCCTGCGCCACTCTTTGAGCGCCTCATCCAGAAAGCCGAGCCTAAAGTGTGAACGGGCGCTAAAGCCCATCGATGCTGATTTCGACGACAGGCTGGTTTTTGCGGGCATCGGCGATGGCGTTCAGCTCCATGTCCTCAAGCCGCTCCATCAGGCGTTCATACGCCTGCGCCGGAACGCAATAAAAAGCGGGCGTGTTCCGGTTGAGAATCGCCACGGGCGCGCCGTCGCCAGACGCGACAGTGCTCATCGGGTTCTTCTTCAACTCCGACACGCTGGCCGTGATTTCGGCAAGGATGGCATGGGACATGATCTGTTCCGTGACTTGTGCAAGGCACCAATATTAGTGCCGTTAATCGCTCTCGTCAAACCGCGGTCTTTCCCAGCGAGGCAAGCGCGGCCAGTTCCTTGTTTTGTAGCTGCGCTGAAAAAGAAACTGCCCATGCGCCAGACGCATGAACAGGCTCTTACGCTACGCGGGTAATGCCCATCGCCCGCCGGTACCACTCGTGGAAGTGCTGCATCCCGTCTTCCATCGGGCTTTGGTAGGGGCCGGTTTCGTTTTCGCCGCGCAGCATCAGCGCCTTGCGGCCGGCGTCCATGCGCTCGCCGATTTCGTCGTCCTCGATGCAGGTTTCCATGTAGGCGGCGCGCTGCGCCTGCATGAACTCGGGCTCGAAGGCGGCGATTTCCTCGGGGTAGAAAAACTCCACCATGTTCAGCGTTTCGTTCACGCTGACGGGGTGCATGGTGGAGATGGTCAGCACGTGCGGGTACCACTCCACCGTGATGTGCGGAAAGTAGGTCAGCCAGATGGCGCCGCGCTCGGGTTTTTTGTTCTGGTCGTAGGCCAGCAGCGCCTTGTGCCAGCGTTCGTACACCGGGCTGCCGGGCCGCCCGCCGGGCGCCAGGTTGGCCGACGCGCCCACGGTCTGCACCGAGTATTCGCGCCCGAATTCCCAGCGCAGGTCGTCGCAGGTGACGAAGTTGCTCAGGCCGGGGTGAAAGGGTGCGACGTGGTAGTCCTCCAGATAGACCTCGATGAAGGTCTTCCAGTTGTAGCGGCAGGTGTGCAGTTCGACATGGCCGAGCGCGTAGCCGTCGAACGACAGCTCCCTGGCCAGCGTCATGCCCGCCAGGTCGGCGGCGATGTCGCGGCCATTGTCCTCGAACAACATGCCGTTCCATTCGCGCAGGCCATAGCGGTTCAGGTTCAGGCACGGGTCGTGGGGGAAATGCGGCGCGCCCAGCAGCTTGCCGTCGGCGGCATAGGTCCAGCGGTGCAGCGGGCAGACGATGTGGCCGCCCGCCGCGCCCTTGTGCTCGGCGGCCAGCGAGCCGCGCCCCTTGAGCATTACCGCCTGGCGATGGCGGCAGATGTTGGACACCAGCCGCACGCCGCCTTGCGGGTCGTTGACCAGGGCGCGGCCTTCGCCTTCTTGCGGCAGGGCGTGATAGTCGCCCGGTTTGGGCACGGCCAGCCGGTGGCCGACGTAGCGCGGGCCGGGTTTGAAAAGGAGTTCCAACTCGCGCTCGAACAGCGCCTGGTCGAAGTAGGCATCGACGGCAAGTTGACTGGTTGCCTGCTGTGGCTGAAGACTTGAATCAGACATGGTTGATCCGACTGGAGACTTCCCCTATGAAGGGGCAGGAAGTTAAACGCCCGGCGTCCGGGGACATGGGGCGCGCGAACCCTTGGGCGACGGGTCAGCCAAGGAAACTTTCAATCTTACCCTTTGCCTCCTGTGGAGACCGCTCGTGCGACCTAAAATAAACGCTTTGCCCAGCCATGTCCCGCAAAGCCCCCGCACGTTTGCCCGCGCCCGCCAGCTATGGCGAGGCCGTTCAGCAGCTCGAGCAATTGGTGGCGGCGCTGGAGTCGGGCCAGCTTCCGCTGGAAGACCTGCTGACGCAGTACCAGCGCGGCGCCGAGCTGTTGAGCTATTGCCGCGACCGTTTGCAGGCGGTGGAAGAGCAGGTCAAGGTGCTGGATCAGGACGGCGCCGTCAAGCCGTGGAATGGCTGATATGGCGTTTCAGTCCTGGATGGCCGCCCGGCAGGCCCGCGTGGAGACGGCGCTGGCGCGCTGGGTGAGCGCCGATACCCCTGCCGGCCTGGGCGATGCCATGCGCTACGCGGTGCTCGACGGCGGCAAGCGCCTGCGTCCGTTGCTGGTGCTGGCGGCCAGCGAGGCGGTGCAGGGCAACGGCGAGGCCGCGTTGCGCGCGGCCTGCGCGGTGGAACTGATTCACGCCTATTCCCTGGTGCACGACGACTTGCCCTGCATGGACGACGACGTGCTGCGCCGCGGCAAGCCGACCGCGCACGTGCGCTTCGGTCAGGCGCAGGCGCTGCTGGCCGGCGATGCGTTGCAGGCGCTGGCCTTCGAGTTGCTCACGCCGGAGGGCGATGCGGTGCCCGCCAGCGTGCAGGCCGCCCTGTGCCGCCTGCTGGCCCGCGCCGCCGGCGTTCAGGGCATGGCGGGCGGGCAGGCCATCGATCTGGCGAGCGTGGGCAAGCCATTGACCGAGCCCGAACTGCGCGCCATGCACCGGCTCAAGACCGGCATCCTGCTGCAAGCCAGCGTGCGCATGGGCGTGGCCACTGGCGCGCAAGTGCCGCCCGGCGCGCGCGCCGCGCTGGACGATTACGGCGCGGCCATCGGACTGGCGTTTCAGGTGGTCGATGACATCCTCGACGTGGCCGCCGACTCGGCGGCGCTGGGTAAAACCGCCGGCAAGGACGCCGCCGCCGGCAAGCCCACTTATGTGTCCGTGCTTGGGCTGCAAGCCTCGCAGGCGCTGGCCGCCGAGCTGTGCGCCAAGGCGCATCGCGCGCTCGACGCCAGCGCGCTGCCGGGCGTCGAGCGCTTGCGCGCGCTGGCCGACCTGATGGTCCAACGCAACAACTGACATGCTCACCAACCTTCTGGCAACCATTCACGATCCGGCTGACCTGCGGCGCCTGCCGCGCGCGCAGCTCAAGGCGCTGGCTGGCGAAGTGCGCGACTGCGTGCTGCACAACGTGTCCAAAACGGGCGGGCACCTCAGCTCCAACCTCGGCACGGTGGAACTGACGATCGCGCTGCACCACGTGTTCAACACGCCCTACGACCGCTTGGTCTGGGACGTGGGCCACCAGACCTACGCGCACAAAATCCTGACCGGGCGGCGCGAGCGCATGACCACGCTGCGCCAGTTCGGCGGCCTGTCGGGCTTTCCGCGCCGCATCGAGAGCGGGTACGACACCTTCGGCGCCGGTCATTCTTCGACCAGCATCTCGGCCGCGCTGGGCATGGCGCTGGCGGCGCGCCACAAGGGCGAAGACCGCAAGACGGTGGCCGTCATCGGCGACGGCGCGCTGACCGGCGGCATGGCCTTCGAGGCGCTCAACAACGCCGGCGTCGAGCGCGATGCCCGGCTGCTGGTGGTGCTCAACGACAACGACATGTCGATCAGCCCGCCCGTGGGCGCGCTCAACCGCTATCTGGCGCAGCTCATGAGCGGGCAGTTCTACGCCGCCGCCAAGAACGTCGGCAAGACCGTGCTCGGCCCGGTGCCGCCGTTGTTCGAGCTGGCCAAGCGGCTGGAGCAGCAGGCCAAGGGCATGGTGGTGCCGGCCACGCTGTTCGAGACCTTCGGCTTCAACTACATCGGTCCCATCGACGGGCACGACCTGGACTCGCTGATCCCCACGCTGGAGAACATCCGCGACCTGATGAGCCGCCAGGCCGGGCCGCAATTCCTGCACGTGGTCACCAAAAAAGGCCAAGGCTACAAGCTGGCCGAGGCCGACCCGGTGGCCTACCACGGGCCGGGCAAATTCGACCCGGCGGTCGGCCTGGTTCAGCCCGCCACCGCGCCCAGGCCGACCTTTACCCAGGTGTTCGGCCAGTGGCTGTGCGACATGGCGGCGGCTGACGAGCGGCTGATCGGCATCACCCCGGCCATGCGCGAAGGCTCGGGCATGGTCGAGTTTCATCAGCGATTTCCAGGGCGCTACCACGACGTCGGCATTGCCGAGCAGCACGCCGTCACCTTCGCCGCCGGGCTGGCCTGCGAGGGGCTGAAACCCGTGGTGGCGATCTACTCCACCTTCTTGCAGCGCGCCTACGACCAGCTCATTCACGACGTGGCGATCCAGAACCTGCCGGTGCTGTTCGCCCTGGACCGCGCCGGCCTGGTCGGCGCCGACGGCGCCACCCACGCGGGCAATTACGACATCGCCTACCTGCGCTGCATCCCCAACGTCAGCGTGGCCTGCCCGGCCGACGAGCGCGAATGCCGCCAACTGCTCACCACCGCCTACCAGCACGGCGGCCCCGTGGCCGTGCGCTACCCGCGCGGCGCGGGCGCGGGCGTGCAGCCCCTGGACGATTTGAGCGCCTTGCCGTTCGGCCAGGCCGAAGTCCGCCGTCAGGGCGAGCGCGTCGCCATCCTGGCCTTTGGCACCTTGCTCTACCCCGCGCTGGAAGCCGCCGGGCGCCTGAATGCCAGCGTCGTCAACATGCGCTGGGCCAAGCCGCTGGACGCGGCCTTGCTGCTCGACGTGGCCGCGCGGCACGATTTACTGGTGACGGTGGAAGAGGGCGCCATCATGGGCGGCGCAGGCAGCGCCGTGGCCGAAACGCTGAACGCCGCCGGCATCGCCAAACCGCTGCTGCAACTGGGCCTGGCCGACCAGTTCATCGAGCACGGCGACCCCGCCCATCTGCTGGCGTTGCAGGGCCTGGACGCGGCAGGCATCGAAGCCTCCATCCGCGCCCGCCTCGACGCCGCCGCCCGCCCGGCGGCCTCGGCGCTGGCGGGTGCATAGCGAGCTCACCCAAATGGTGAGGTCGAGCTAAGTCAAAAACCTCTGTGTTCATAAGAGGTTACGAG
>WRJY01000144.1 GCA_009778355.1 Desulfovibrionaceae bacterium
CTGCCGGCGCGCCAGCAGCCGGGCCGAGCCGATGGCGTCCACCAGCAGCCGCACCTCGACGCCCGCGCGCGCGCGCGCCGTCAGCGCTTGCAGCAGGCGCGCGCCGGTCTGGTCGGGATTGAAGATGTAGTACTCCAGGTGGATGTGGCGCTGCGCGCTTTCCACCTCGCGCAGCAGCGCTTCGAGCGTGGCGCCGCCGCTGGGCAGGATGTGGATTTCGCGCGCGCTCGACATCGGCAGCCCGCTGGCGCGCTCGATCAGTTCGGCGTGCTGGCTCGCCCACGGCGGCGCGTCGGCATGCGCGGCGCTCAGGGCGTCGCGGTCCTGGCGCGACATGGCCGACGCCTTGCTGTGCCAATGCCGCAGCCGCTGGCGCTTGATGCGCCGGGGCCCAAAATAGGCGTAAACGAAGAAGCCGACCACCGGCATCAGGTTCAGCGCCATCATCCAGGCCAGCGTCGCCACCGGCGACTTGCGCTGCATCACGATCCAGATCGTCAGCACCACGCTGTAGACGGTCCACACCCAGCCCAGCCAGAAGGTCCAGGCGTGGCCGGCGATGCTCAGGCCAGACAGGCTCATGGCGCTCCGCGCCCCGCCCGGAATGCAACAATGATCCTGTTGCCTCCGCCGCAGGGCAAAGAAGTGGATTGGGGTTGCACGGCAACGGCTGCGGTCATGCGCACCGATGATGCCACGCGCCGCGCTGGCGTGGGTAACAATCCGCAGCCTGATGACGACATTGCACATGACCACGCTGCCAGACTGGCTGGCGCACTGCGAGCGCCTGCACCCCAAGGCCATTGCCCTGGGGCTGGAGCGCGTGCGCGCGGTGGCCGCCCGCATGGGCCTGCGCTTCGATTGCCCGGTATTCACCGTGGCGGGCACCAACGGCAAGGGATCCACCGTGGCGATGCTGGAGTCCATACTGACCCAGGCGGGCTTTCGCACCGGGGCCTACACCTCGCCACACCTGGTGCGCTTCGAGGAACGTTGCCGGATTCGCGGCGAACCCGCCGATGCTTCTGAATTGATAGCGGCCTTCGCCGAAGTGGAAAGCGCCAGGGGCGATGTGGAACTGACCTATTTCGAGTTCACCACGCTGGCCATCCTGCGCGTGCTCTCGCGCGCCGGGCTGGACGCGGCGATCCTCGAAGTCGGCCTGGGCGGGCGGCTGGACGCGGTGAACGTGGTCGATGCCGACTGCGTCATCATCACCAGCATCGACATCGACCACGCCGAACTGCTGGGCGACACGCGCGAGCAGATCGGGCTGGAAAAGGCCGGCATCCTGCGCACCGGGCGGCCCGCCATCATCAGCGACCCGGTGCCGCCGCAAAGCGTGATCGACCGCGCCATCGAAATCGGCGCCGACCCGTGGCTGCCGGGGCGCGACTACAACCACGCCGGTGACCGGCAGCAATGGGCCTGGGCCGGACGCGGACGCCGCTACGCGGGCCTGGCCTACCCGGCGCTGCGCGGGGCCAACCAGCTCATCAACGCCTCGGGCGTGCTGGCGGCGCTGGAAGCGATGCGCCCGCGCCTGCCGGTCACCGCGCAGGCCGTGCGCACCGGCCTGGCGCTGGTGGAGTTGCCGGGGCGCTTTCAGACCGTACCAGGCCAGCCCGCCCTGGTGCTGGACGTGGCGCACAACCCGCACGCCGTGGCCGCGCTGGCGCTGAACCTGGACGCGATGGGTTTTTACCCCGCCACGCACGCCGTGTTCGGCGCCATGGCCGACAAGGACCTGACGCTGATGCTCCAGCGCATGGACCCGCTGGTGGACCGCTGGTACTTCACCGACCTGCCCACCCCGCGCGCCGCCGCCGCCGCCGCGCTGCAAGCCGCCTGGCAGGCGCTGACGCGGCGCGGCGACGCCGCTTCGCGGGTGTTCGCGGCGCCGGCGCAGGCGCTGCAAGCGGCCGCCGCCGAAGCCACCCCCGCTGATAGAATTATCGTTTTCGGATCGTTTTACACGGTGGGCGGCGTGCTGGAGCAAGGCCCTGTGCGCCTGCAAGCTGGCCGGCCCGCACCGGCGCCGGACATGCGCCACTGAATTTATGGCCTTTTTCAAGTTCCGCCAGCGCGGCCAGCCCCAACCCGATCCCCACGCCCGGGGGGATGCGCCCGGTATCGGCGGCAGCCAGGAAAGCATCGACAGCCTGCGCCGGCGCGCCCGCCACCGGCTGGCGGGCGCAGCGGTGCTGGTATTGGCGATAGTGGTCGGTTTTTCGCTGCTGTTCGACTCGCAGCCCCGCCCGGGGGTGATTGACGCGCCCATCACGATCCCCGACCAGGACAAGGCGCCGCCGCTGCGCGGGCCAGACCTGTCCGCCAGCCGCGTGCCCGCCGCCGCCAGTCTGGACGAGCGCGAGGAAGTCGTCGCCTCGCCTGCGCCAGCGGCGCGGCGCGCATCCGAACCCGCTTCGCAGACGGCTCCGGCATCCCCTGCCGCTGACACTGCGCGCAACGTTTCGCCCGACACCCGCGCCAGCGACGAGGCGCGCGCCCGCCGCGAGACCGAAGCCAAGGCCAAACGCGAAGCCGAGGCCGAAGCCAAGGCCAGGCGTGAAGCTGATGCCAAGGCCAAGCGTGAAGCCGAAACCAAGGCCCGCCGCGAGGCCGAACAACGCGCCGCCGAAAAACGCGAAGCCGACCGCGTGCTCGCCCTGCTGGAAGGCCGCCGAACGCAGCCAAACACCGCGCCATCCGCCGCGCCAAACGCCAGCGCCGCTGCTGCCAGCAGCAAGGGCCGCTTCATCGTCCAGATTGGCGCCTTTACCGACGCCGCCAAAGTGCGCGAAGTGCGCCAGCAGGCCGAACGCGCCGGCGTCAAAACTTACATCCAGACCGTTGACACCAAGGGCGGCAAGCGCATCCGCGTGCGCGCCGGCCCGTATGCCAGCCGCTCCGAGGCCGGGAAAGCCGCCGCCGCGCTGAAAAAGGCCGGACTGCCGGGGCCCATTCAAGCGTTATGACCGCGCTCGACTGGATCTGTCTGGTCGCATTGCTGGTCTCGGTTCTGCTTGGCGCCTGGCGCGGCCTGCTGTACGAAACGCTGGCCATCGCCGGCTGGGTAGCGGCTTTCGTGGCCGCGCGCTGGTTGGCTGAACCGGTCGGCGCCTGGCTGCCAATGGGCGCATCGAGCGAGCCATTGCGCCACGCGGCTGGCTTCGCGCTGGTCTTCGTGGTGGTGGCGTTCGCCTGCGGCATACTGGCCAGCCTGGCCCGCCGCGCGGCCAAATCCTTGGGCATGAGGCCGGTGGACCGGACATTCGGCGCCGCCTTCGGCTTGGCGCGCGGCCTGTTCCTGCTGCTGGCGCTCGACGCCCTGGCGCTGATGACGCCGCTGCACGAAGCCGAATGGTGGCGCGCCTCGATCAGCGCGCAATGGCTCGACTTCGCCCTGGCGCAGCTTCACCTTTTGCTGCCGGCGTCCTGGAGCAAATACCTTGCGGCCTGAAGCATCGACAATGACGGCGTTGTGAAGCCACGCGCGGCGCGTGGATCGCCGACAATTAAAGGTTCCGTCCGTTCACTCTTCGCACACCAAAGCGCAAATACCATGTGTGGCATTGTCGGTATCGTCAGCAACGCACCCGTCAACCAGCTCATCTACGACGCCCTGCTGCTGCTTCAGCACCGCGGCCAGGATGCCGCGGGCATCGTCACGCAGCAGGAGCGCAAGTTCTACATGCACAAGGCCAAGGGCATGGTGCGCGATGTGTTTCGCACGCGCAACATGCGCGCGCTGCCAGGCGCCAGCGGGCTGGGCCAGGTGCGCTACCCGACGGCGGGCAACGCCGCCAGTGAGGAAGAGGCGCAGCCGTTCTACGTCAATGCGCCGTTCGGCGTGGTGCTGGTGCACAACGGCAACCTGACCAACGCGCAAGCGCTCAAGGACGAGCTGTTTTCCGCCGACCACCGCCACATCAACACCGAGAGCGATTCCGAGGTACTGCTGAACGTGCTGGCGCACGAACTGGAAAAGGCCACGCGCGGCGGCGGACTGGGGCCGCACGAGGTGTTCGCCGCTGTGGCCGGCGTGCATCGGCGCCTGCGCGGTTCATACGCCGTGGTGGCGCACATCGCCGGCCATGGCATGGTGGCGTTCCGCGACCCCTTCGGCATCCGCCCGCTGTGCTTTGGCCGCGGGCCGGATGGCAGCGTGATGGCGGCCAGCGAGTCGGTGGCGCTGGAAGGCACCGGCCACGCGCTGGAGCGCGACCTGGCGCCGGGCGAGGCGATCTTCGTCACGCTCGATGGCGCACTGCACGCGCGCCAGTGCGCGCAGCATCCGCGCCTGTCGCCCTGCATTTTTGAATACGTCTATCTGGCGCGGCCCGACTCGGTGCTGGATGGCATCTCGGTCTATCAGGCGCGTCTGAATCTGGGCCAAACGCTGGCCAAGCGCGTGATTTCCACCGTGCCGCCCGACGAGATCGACGTGGTGATCCCGATTCCCGAATCCAGCCGCCCCAGCGCCACCGAACTGGCCCGGCTGCTGGGCAAGCCCTACCGCGAGGGTTTTGTGAAAAACCGCTACGTTGGGCGCACCTTCATCATGCCCGGCCAGTCGGTGCGCAAGAAATCGGTACGCCAGAAGCTCAACGCCATCGCCAGCGAATTCGCGGGCCGCAACGTGCTGCTGGTCGACGACTCCATCGTGCGCGGTACCACCAGCAAGGAAATCGTCCAGATGGCGCGCGAGGCCGGCGCGCGCAAGGTCTACATGGCCAGCGCCGCGCCGCCGGTGCGCTACCCCAACGTCTATGGCATCGACATGCCGACCAAGGAAGAACTGGTGGCGCACGGCCACACGGTGGAAGAGGTGCGCCAGATCATCGGCGCCGATGCGCTGATTTACCAGGATGTGCAGGCCATGAAACGCGCCGTCGGCGAGTTGAACCCCGCCGTGCAAGGCTTCGACGCCTCGTGCTTCGACGGCATCTACGTCACCGGCGACATCACCGAGGGCGACATCGCGCGCCTGAACCAGCAGCGCCCGAAGGCCATCGAGGACGATGAAAGCTCTTCGCGGCTGACGCTGCCCAATGCCACTTGAATACCCCCAGTCTCCACTCGCTGCGCGATGCTTCGCCTCCCCCTCAAGGGGGCGCCTTGGCGCGGCCTGCTCCGCGGCCTTTTGTCCCGTGATGTTTCATGCGCCGCGGATGATGCGGGCGCCATGAATCATTGAAAATCAACAGAATCGAACTGTCACCCGCATGAGTACCGTCCCCATTGCCCCTGATCGCCAACTGCCCGCCGCCCTGC
>WRJY01000145.1 GCA_009778355.1 Desulfovibrionaceae bacterium
GGGGGAGCCGCAACCCGTGGCCGCGCCCGGGCGCTGCGCCATCGTCGGCGCCGGCCTGGCGGGCGCCAGCCTGGCATACAGTCTGGCCGCGCGCGGCTGGCAGGTGACGGTGTTGGGCCTGGGCAGCGAGCCAGCCGACGGCGCCAGCGCGCTGCCCGCGGGCGTGTTCGCTCCCCATGTGTCGCCCGACGACCGCGCGCTGTCGCGCCTGTCGCGCGCCGGCTGCGCCGCCACGCTGGCGCGCGCCCGCGCCCTGCTGCGCGAAGGCGTGGACTTTGCCGCCAGCGGCGTGCTGGAGCGCCATGCCTGCGGCGAGCGCCGCAGCCCCGCGCACTGGCTGGCTGCCGAAGAAAGCGCCGAATCCGCAGCGGCCAGAGCCTTGTCCACCAACGCCAGCCGTGATTTACGCCTGCAAATCGGGCTGCCCGGCGACGACGCTCATCCCGCCCTCTGGCACGCTGGCGCTGGCTGGGCGCGGCCCGCTGAACTGGTGCGCGCCATGCTTGCCGCGCCGGGCATCCGCTTTGCCGGCGGCACACCGGTCGCGCGCATCGCGCCGCACGGCAGCGGCTGGCTGGCGCTGGACGAAGCCGGTCACACGCTGGCCGAGGCCGGCCTGGTGGCGCTGGCGGCGGGCTTTGGCACACGCGCGCTGCTGGAGGCCTCGTTTCCCGACGCCGCCGATACCGATGCCTCATCGGCCTGGCCGCTGCACGCCTTGCGCGGGCAACTGGCCTTCGGCCCCATGCCGGCTGACGCCGAAGCGGCGGCGCTGCCGCCCTTTCCCGTCAACGGCCACGGCGGTCTGATACCGGCGGTGCCCATGCCAGCGGGGCCGGCCTGGGTGCTGGGCTCGACCTTCGAGCGCGGCGCCACGCGGGCCGACACCAGCGCCGTCGACCACGCCGCCAACCGCCAGCGCCTGGCCGATCTGCTGCCGCGCGCCGCCGCCGCGCTGACGCCGCAATGGGACGATGGCCACGCCCAAGCTTGGGCCGGCGTGCGCTGCACGGTGCCCGACCGGCTGCCGATGGCCGGCCCCTTGACCGGTCACGCAAACGCTCCTTGGGTGCTGACCGGCCTGGGTTCGCGCGGACTGACAATGGCCGTGCTGGCGGGCGAGATCGCCGCCGCCTGGATGACGGGCGAGCCGCTGCCCGTCGAGCGGTCACTGGCGCGCGTGCTGCGCGCCAGCCGCTGGGGCGAGCGCGGCTCCCAGCCCGCGCGGCGCGGCCATCCGCCCAAGCAAAAAACCGCGCCATGAGCCACGCCGCGCGGCCCGGCGCCCCAGCGCAACTGAGCGCGCCGCACCTGCTGCTGGCGCTGGCGGTGGTGTTCGTCTGGGGCACCAATTTCGTCGTCATCAAGCTGGCGCTGGCGCACCTGCCGCCGCTGCTGCTGGCAACACTGCGCTTTGCGCTGGCGGCGCTGCCGCTGGTGTTCGTGCTGCCGCGCCCGCGCGCTTCATGGGCCAATCTGGCGCTGTACGGCATGGCGATCGGCGTCGGCCAGTTTGGGCTGATGTTCTTCGCCATGACGCGCCACATATCGCCCGGCCTGGCCTCGCTGGTGGCGCAGGCGCAGGTGTTCTTCACCATCGGGCTGGCCATGCTGGCCACGGGCGAGCGGGTGCGGCCCTACCAGTTGGCGGCCACGCTGATCGCCGCCGCCGGCATCGGCATCATCGCCGCCCGCGCCGATGGCCACACCACCGCGCTAGGTGTATTGCTGGTGCTGGGCTCGGCGCTGTTCTGGGCGCTGGGCAACACGGCCAGCCGCGCGGCCGGGCGCGTCAACGTGCTGGCCTACGTGGCCTGGAGCAGCCTGTTCGCCGTGCTGCCGCTGCTGGCGCTGTCGCTCGCGCTGGAAGGCTGGCCGCGCATCGCCGCCGGCCTGCGCGAGGCCGGCGCGCTGACCTGGGCCGCCGTGCTGTGGCAGTCGATAGGCAACACCATCTTCGGCTATGGCGCCTGGGCCTGGATGCTGGCGCGCTACCCGGCGGCCACCGTCAGCCCGTTCTCGCTGCTGGTGCCGGTATTCGGCATGGCCGCCGCCGCGCTGGCGCTGGGCGAACCGATGCCCGGCTGGAAACTGACCGCCGCCGCGCTGGTGCTGGGCGGACTGGCGCTGAACGTGCTGTGGCCGCGCTGGCGCAAGCGGCTGGAGCAGACGCTGGCGGACAGGCATCGCCCGCGATAAGCCGCGCGGCCATCCGGCAAGACCGGCTTGGGTTCACCCCATCACGCGCGCCAGCGTCAGCAGCACCAGCAGCAGCAGCCACAGCGCCATCATGCGCCACAGCAGCCCGATCACCTGCGTGAGGTGTGCGGGGCCGGGCGGCAAGCCGGGCAGGCCCTCGCCCGCCGCGCCGCCCAGCCGCACGCCCAGCGCGCCCGCGGTGGCGGCCAGCACCACGCCATCGTTGGGGTCGGCAAAGCGCGCGGCATGGTTGCGCCACGCATCCACCGCGTCCTCGAAGCTGCCCACCACGGCAAAGCCCAGCGCCGTGCAGCGCGCGGGCAGCCAATCCACCGCGCGCCAGGCTTGCCTGGCCACCTGCACCAGTGCCGGGCTGACCGGCTGGGTGGCCGCCTGCGACCGGCGGCGCCAGTAGCGCAGCGCGAACCCGGCGCTGCGGTAGAACACCGCGCCCGCCGGCCCCAGCCCCAGCGCGGCCAGCACACAAAACCACAGCAGTACGCCGAACACGCAGCGGTGCGCGGTCAGCACGGAATATTCGATCATGTGGCGCACGATCTCGCTGCCCGGCAGCGCGGCAGCGTCCGTCTGCTGCCAGCGCGCCAGCAGTTTGCGCGCGCGATCCTCATTGCCGGCGTTCAGTGCGTCGTGGATGCGCGTGAAGCGGTCGCTGAACTGCCGCAAGCCGAGCGTGAAGTAGAGGATGAGCACGTTCCAGGCCAGCTCCAGCGGCCAGCCGCCCAGCCAGCCCAGCAGCCCATACACGCCCGCCGCCGCCAGCGCGGGCAGCGCGGCAGCCAGCGCCCACGCCAGCCAGCCATGCTGCACGCCGCCCGCGTCCACATTGCGGCCCACCGCGCGCGCCCAAGCTGACAGCCCCGCGGTGACCCGGTTGCCCGGCGCCAACGGGCGCGCCTGCTCCAGCAGGAGTGCGATCACGATTGCAAACAGGGCCATGGGCGGACAATCCTGGAAACGGCAGTTGAACGCGCTCGAAAGTGGAGTGATCGGCGTGCATCAACGATCGTTTCTGGATGGCGTCGTCACGAGAGACGGCGCCAAAGAACCAAACATCGAATCCGTACTGCCGCTAGTGCCGTGTTACACCAATAACTGACGCATGAAACCGCGTCTTCGCGCCCAAGGCGGCGTTGCAAATCCTCGCGATACCACTCGGTATCGCTGCGGTTTGCGCCTAGCCTTGAACGCGAATCCATCGGTTGTGCGCCAGTATCGATGTGACACGGCACCAGGAATGAAACAGCGTGTTTGACATGCCGCGCGGCAACGTCTTTCATCGCTTCAAATGCAGGGGGCATTTTCTACCAGGTGACAGCGTTTGTACAAGCGGTTGAGCATGTCTGCCGAGAGTGTTTCATTGCCGCATCACTTCCCGCATCGATTCGTACAGCCGGTCGGAACCATGCTGCGGGTTGGCCGGATCGAAGGCGAACGGGTTGGGGGTGGCGCCGGTTTGGCCGTGCGAGGACTGGTGCGGGTGCAGAAAGAACGACAGCGCGCGCGCGCCGTGGGCGCGGTGCTGCTCCAGCACGCGGGCCAGTTGGCTGGCGTTCAGGGCGCGCAGGGGGTGAAATTCGGTCACGCTGTAGCAGCTCTGGCGCGAACGGGCCAGCCAGTCGAAAAACGCGCCGCCTTCAGCCGCCTCGCCGTACAGGTTGATGCCCAGGCCGACGTGGCCGAAGGGCAGCAGCGACGCGCCGGCGGCAAAGCGGCTGGCGTCCCAGCCCGCGCCTTCGGCGGGGGCGATTTGCTGCGTGCGGTGCGGCACGCCGGCCAGGCAGGCGCCATCGAGCAGCGCGTCGAAGTGGGCGATGTAGTCCACCACCTGCTGGCCGCGAAAGTCGTGCCACAGCGGCGCCAGCGGGTTGTAGAGCACAGCCACGCCATCGGGGGGCGTGTCGATCGAAAACGCCGCGCCGCTGCCCGGCGGCATCATGGGCGGCAACGGCTGGCGCATGGGCAGCGGCGCGGGCTGGCTTTGCTGGCGGCCCATGACGGCGAAGTGGCGCGCGCCCATGTACGTCAATTGGCCGCCGGGGCGTTCCAGCGCCACGTCGATGCGGTGCACGCCGGCGGGCAGGGCAGCGTGGCGCAGGTCGTAGCGCCAGCCGACCCGGTCGGTGCCGAACTCGGGCCGCGCCTGGGCCACGTCTTGCCGCCCGAAGCGCGCCGGCGCGCGGCCCGTCAGTTGGCCGTCCAGGTAAATGCGCACCCAGGGCGCGTCGCCGCTGGCCCGCGCGGCATCGTAGGCCCAGCCGCCGATGACCAGCGTGCCGGCGGCCTCGGCGTCGATGTGCTGCCAGAAGTTGCCCTGCCGCTCGCGCCGGATGTCTTTGGATGGCGGCTCGATCTGATCGAACGACGCAAAGTCCGCCCCCAGCGCCGCGTTCAGCGCCGCCACGCCGCCAAAGCGCCGCTTCAGGTACGCCTGAAAGCCCTGGCGCGAGGCGGGCGAATAGTCCGTCACCACATAAGGCCGGTTGTAGCCCATGCCGCCCTGGAAGTCGGGGTACAGGTGATGCACCTCGCCCAGCAGGTTGACGCCGGCAATGCGCGCGCGCGTAACGGGCGGCAGCGCGCAGATGGCGCCCGTCACCGCCTCGATGGCCTGCTCGCGCCGCCGGGTGATGGCGTTGTCGAAGCGGGCGATGCTCCACGGGTACATGGCGCCGCCCAGAAAGCGGTCCACCGGCAGCGGGCCTTGCGGCGTGGCAGCCAGGTTGTCAGGGTCCTGCGCCAGCACGGGTTCGATGGGCGCGTTTTCGGAAAAATGGGTGGAAAACAGGTACAGCACCACGGGCCGGTCCACGTCCTGCACGGTGCGGGCAATGCGCCGCACCGCCTCCTGGTCGATGGCCCAGCCATCACCCTGCGGCTCGAACAGGTTGAGCAGCGGCACCACCAGCGTGTAGCCCAGCTCGAAATGGCCGTTGGGACTGCGGCGCGGGCCCAGCGCGTTCAGCGCCGCGTCGATGCGGGCCGCCGCCGATCCGCGCGGGCCGGTGCAGGCGGGCTCCAGCGGCGCGGCGGGCGCGATCAGCTCCAGGCAATCGCTCAGGCC
>WRJY01000146.1 GCA_009778355.1 Desulfovibrionaceae bacterium
AGGGTGAGCGCTGCGGCTCCAAAGGCGCCTGCGCGCCTTTGGACAGCGCGAACAGGCCCAGCCTCTGGCTGGGCCGCGCCCTGCAAGGGTGAGGACGCGGCAGGCTACTGCCTGTAAGAGCCACCCCTTTCAAGGTGTTTGCGAGATGAAGCCAGGAAAGTGCCGTATCTATCCATGTTTTGAACATTTTTTGCGCAATCGCTTGCGCGAAAGAAGCAAACGGCCACACTCGATCAAACGTAACTCATTGATTTTGAAAGAGATTTCAAACACCTTGAAAGGGGTGCCTGTAAGAGCCTGTTTACGATCTCAGCGGGCCCGCTCAGATCGTAAACAGGCTCTAAGGACGAGCAACGCCGCATGGCGCGCCGAGCGCGGCGCTGGCGAGTGCATAGCGTTGCCACCCAAAAGGTGAACATTGCCGAAGCGGTAAATGTCAAGCTCCATAGGGCTCTCGTGAAGATAACAAGCGGTCAACTGCCGTTTTCAGGATGATGGGATAATTGCCAATTTTTCACGCAAAGGACTCTCTCATCATGGATCAGAATACCCGGCAGCGCATCGACGAGATCGTCAAAGGCCACAGCATCGTGTTGTTCATGAAAGGCAATGCCAGCTTTCCGCAGTGTGGTTTTTCGGGTCGCGCGGTCCAGATTCTCAATGCCTGCGGCTTGCCATCGTCCGGATTGACTACAGTCAATGTGCTGGAAGACGAGGCCATTCGCCAAGGCATCAAGGAATACGGCAACTGGCCGACGATCCCGCAGCTCTATATCAAGGGCGAATTGATTGGCGGCTCGGACATCATGGCGGAGATGTACGAATCAGGCGAATTGCAGCAACTGGTGTCTGAAACAACTTCGCACTGAACCGCTGATGCGGCTTTCCCCGTTTTGTTCGGGCGGCAGACGCAGCCAGCGACCGGTGCAGATCCGGCCATGGCTGCCACGCATGGCCTGCTGAAGCGGCCTTTCGGTCACTTCCGGTTTTTCACAGGCACTGCGAACGATAAACAACAGCGGACGCGGGTAGCCAATCGATGTGCGCTGCTTTGCGGCGTTTGGCCTGTTTTTGTTTCATGCGCCGGCGATAAAAAGGTTGACCTGCCATTGGCGGCGATGGTCAAGCCATGCGTTCAACGAACAGTACGGCGAAAAAACCCAGCGCGGCCAGCAAGGTCCATTTCAGAACGATCCACCCCAGCCGTTTGTAGCGCGGCTGGCTCGTGGCAACGTAGAGGGCGAAACACACGCCCGCCACCAGCAACAGAATCAGCAGCAGCCAGCGAAACAGCAGCATGGGCGCAGCCCGGGCCTACCAGGCCCGCGCCAGTTGGGCGAAACCGGCAGGCGCCTGGCGCTCGTCCTCGAAGCTGACGATGTCCCAGGCGCCTTGTGCCGCCAGCAGCGCGCGCAAAAGCCGGTTGTTGAGCGCGTGGCCGGACCGGAAGGCGGTGTACGCGCCCAGCATGGGCTTGCCGAAGCAGTACAGGTCGCCGATGGCGTCCAGAATCTTGTGCTTGGCGAACTCCTCGGCGTAGCGCAGGCCATCGGCGTTGAGCACTCTGGTGTCGTCCATGACGATGGCGTTGTCCAGCCCGCCGCCCAGCGCCAGGCCGTTGGCGCGCATCATTTCCACGTCCTTGCTGAAGGCGAAGGTGCGCGCGCGCGCGATGTCGCGGCTGTAGCGGCCCGAGCCCATGTCGAACTCCACGCGCTGGCCGGTGGAGTCCACCGCGGGATGTTGGAAATCGATCTCGAAACCGAGCGTGAAGCCGTGGCGCGGATCGAGCCGCGCCCATTTGAGCCGGTCGCCCTCGCCTTCGCGCACTTCGACGGCCCTGAGCACGCGCAGAAACTTTCTGGGCGCTTTCTGCACCTCGATGCCGGCGCTTTGCAGCAGATAGACGAAGGAGGCGGCCGAGCCGTCGAGGATCGGCACTTCCTCCGCGGTGATGTCGATGTACAGGTTGTCGAGCCCCAGGCCGGCGCAGGCCGACATCAGGTGCTCGACGGTGCGCACCTTGGCGTCGCCGCGCGACAGCGTGGAAGCCATGCGCGTGTCGGTCACCGCCAGTGCATCGACCGGAATGTCCACCGGCTCCGGCAGATCGATGCGCCGGAACACGATGCCGGTATCAGGCGGCGCGGGGCGCAGCGTCAGCTCCACGCGCTCGCCGCTGTGCAGGCCGACGCCCACCGCGCGCGTGAGCGACTTGAGGGTGCGTTGCGAAAGCATAACCATGTATTTTCTCGTTTTTTACTTCGGTCTGCCGTGACACCCTGACCTCATCCCGGCCTTTCTCCAAAGAGATTGCAGCGAAAGGCTTCGGCCATTCGTTTTGCGTGTGCCTTCAGGCCCCTCTACCCCGAGGAGACCGCCGCGAAAGCCCTCTTGCTTCCCCCCCCCGCGAGCGGGAGAGGGGAGCGCCGAGCGCGTCAATCCGCCTGCTTGCGCAGGAATGCCGGAATCTCGATTTCGTCCATGCCGCCGGAAGACAGCGCATCCACTCTGGATCCGGCCTGGGTGCGGTCGGGGTAGCGCCATACTTTGTACGTTCTGTCCATGGTCGATGGCAGCACGAACGGTGCGCCATCATGGGTTCCGGTGGCCTTTTCGCCTTGCACCAGGGTGATGGACTGGCGGCGCGCGCCCTGGCGCGACAGGCCGGTGGCCAGCACGGTGACGCGGATGTCCTCGCCCAGCGCGTCGTCGTAGGCCGCGCCGTAGATGACGCGGGCGTCCTTGTGGGCGTAGGCGCGGATGGTGTTCATCGCTTCCCTGGACTCGCGCAACTTGAGCGAACCCTTCGATGCCGTCACCAATACCAGCGCGCCCTGAGCGCCCGACAAATCGACCCCTTCGAGCAGCGGGCAAGCCACCGCCTCCTGGGCCGCGATGCGGGCGCGATCCGGGCCGCTGGCCGTGGCGGTACCCATCATGGCCTTGCCGGGCTTGCTCATCACGGTGCGCACGTCCTTGAAGTCGACGTTGACGTTGCCGCGCTTGTTGATGATTTCCGAGATGCCATTGACGGCGTTCTTCAGCACATCGTCAGCGTACGCAAAGGCTTCGATTTGGGTGACGTCCTCGCCGAGCACTTCTTCCAGCTTGTCGTTGAGCACCACCACCAGCGAATCGACGTTGGCTTCCAGCTCGGCCAGGCCGGTTTCGGCATTGGTCATGCGGTCCCCGGCTTCCCAGTCGAACGGTTTGGTGACCACGCCGACGGTAAGAATGCCCATGTCCTTGGCGATGCGGGCCACCACCGGGGCGGCGCCGGTGCCCGTGCCGCCGCCCATGCCGGCGGTGATGAACAGCATGTGGGTGCCGCGGATGGCCTGGCGGATGTCGTCGGCGGAAGCCTCGGCGGCCTTGCGCCCTTCCTCGGGAATGCCGCCAGCGCCCAGGCCGTCGATGCCAAGCTGGATGATGCTCTCCGCCTTCGCATCCTTGAGCGCCTGCGCATCGGTGTTGGCGCAGATGAACTCGACGCCTTGTACCTCGCAGTTGATCATGTGGTTGACGGCGTTGCCGCCGCCGCCGCCGACGCCGATGACCCTAATCAGGGTTTGGGTTTGAGAAGCGTCTGTCTCAATCATCTCGATGCTCATGATGTTTTCCTTGTCTATTGCTTGCAGTTGCCTTGGGTTGAAAGAATGAAAGTGTCTTTATTGTCCGAGTCGATGCAGCGCCTGGCTGCCCGCGGTTTCACGAGGGCGGCCCGGTGCTTTGCCAGACCGGCGACATCGATGCGAGCTTGCTGAGATTGCTTGCGGAGGTGTCCATGATGTTTCAAAAATTCCCGACGATGAAGTCCTTGATGCGGCCAAAGGCGCTCTTCACGCCGCTGGTCTTGCGCGTGACCTTCAGGCCGCGCAGCCGCGCCTGGCGCGCTTCTTCCATCAGCCCCATCACGGTGGCGGCGCGTGGCTGCGCCACCATGTCGGCCAGGGCCAGCGAATACTTCGGCACGCCCCGGCGCACCGGCTTGAGAAAGATGTCCTCGCCCAGTTCGATCATGCCGGGCATGACCGCGCTGCCGCCGGTGAGCACCACGCCAGACGACAGCACTTCCTCGAAGCCCGAGTCGCGGATCACCTGCTGCACCAGCGAGAAGATTTCCTCCACGCGCGGCTCGATCACGCCGGCCAGCGCCTGCTTGCTCAACATGCGCGGCGTGCGGTCGCCCAGGCCCGGCACTTCGATTTGCGTTTCGGCGGCGGCCAGCAGTTGCTTGGCGCAGCCGTGCTCGACCTTGATGTCCTCGGCGTCCATGGTCGGGGTGCGCAGCGCCATGGCGATGTCGCTGGTAATCAGGTCGCCCGCGATCGGGATCACCGCCGTGTAGCGGATGGTGCCGCCGGAGAACACCGCCACGTCGGTGGCGCCGGCGCCGATGTCCACGCTGACCACGCCCAGTTCGCGCTCGTCGTCGGTCAGCACCGCCTGCGCGGAAGCCAGCGGGTTGAGCATCAAATGGTCCACCTCCAGCCCGCAGCGGCGCACGCACTTGATGATGTTCTCGGCCGCGCTTTGCGCGCCGGTGACGATGTGCACCTTGGCCTCCAGCCGCATCCCGCTCATGCCCACGGGTTCCCTGACGTCCTGGCCGTCGATCACGAACTCCTGCGGCTCCACCAGCAGCAGGCGCTGGTCGCTGGAGATGTTGATGGCCTTGGCGGTTTCGACCACGCGCGCCACGTCGGCCGGCGTGACCTCCTTGTCCTTGACGGCCACCATGCCGCTGGAATTGATGCCGCGGATATGGCTGCCGGTGATGCCGGTATAGACGCGGCCAATCTTGCAGTCGGCCATCAGTTCGGCTTCTTTCAGCGCCTGCTGGATGCTGGCGACCGTGGCGTCGATGTTGACCACTACCCCGCGCTTCAGGCCGTTGCTGGGCGCCACGCCCAGGCCGGCGAGCTTCAAGTCGCCGCCGGGCAGTATTTCGCCCACCACCACCATGATCTTGGCGGTGCCGATGTCGAGGCCGACGATGATGTCCTTGTACTCTTTTGCCATGGCGTGTGTCAGTCGTTGTTTCTGCTATGTCGTTTATGGGC
The DNA here is from genome assembly GCA_009778355.1 of Desulfovibrionaceae bacterium. Classification (GTDB taxonomy): domain Bacteria; phylum Pseudomonadota; class Gammaproteobacteria; order Burkholderiales; family Burkholderiaceae_C; genus Ottowia. The sequence goes on from WRJY01000146.1 coordinate 5,067, forward strand.
GCGCCGCGGGCTTGGCCGCGGGCTGGTTGGGGGGTTCGACGCGCACGGTGCTGACGCCGCGCAGCCGCAGCGCATAGCCTCCGTTGTGGCGCAGATCGGCGGCCTCGATGGCTTGCACCGGGCGCTGGTGGCGCGCGGCCACCTCCTTGGCGGTGGCGGCGAACTGCCGCAGCCGCGCCGCCAGTTCGGCGGGCGCGCCTTGTCCCAGCTCGACC
>WRJY01000147.1 GCA_009778355.1 Desulfovibrionaceae bacterium
AGGCGTACAACTGCACGGCGGCATTGGCGTGACCGACGAATACGCCGGCAGCCACTACTTCAAGCGCCTGACCCAGCTCGAAATGACCTACGGCGATACGCTGCACCACCTGGGCCAGGTGAGCGAGCGCATGACGGAATCGGCGGGCGTGTTCGCATAAAACGCGCTCCCAATAAAGGAGCTGGCCGCGCTTGCCCATGAACGATTTCAGATATGAAGCATTCTGAAATTCAACAGGGGCAAGCGCAGCCAGCTCCTTTTTTTGCAGTCGAAAGCTGGCTGCGCAACCAGGTCGGCCCCGCCCATGATGCGTTGAAAGCCAACCCGTCACGCGCCGTCACCGCCGCGCAGGTGCGCGAGTGTCTGGCCGCTGAATACGCGAAGGCGCGATGAACTACCGCGTCGTTTTCAGCCCCGAAGCCCAAGAGCGGCTTGCCGCGCTTTTGCATGACATCGCCAGCGCGGCGTCGCCTCCATGTGTAGCGGGGGTGTTTGCTTGAGATCATGACTCCCGCCGGATACATGCTCAAGCGCGTCGCGCAACGCCCGGATTGGCTCGACATGCCGCGGATGCGCGACATTTACTCGGTAAGCGGCTGCATCTCCGAAGACTTTGCCGATTACATCAATTACTGGAAGCACAACGGCTATTGGCTGTTCGATTCGCCGCGAATCATTGCCGAAATTGCCGCCGCCGCCAACGTGTCCACTGAGGGCATGAAGCTTTTTTACTACGAGGTCCATGAGCAGGAATACGACGAAGAAGCCTGCCAGTGGGGGACCATCTCGTGGTCGCCCGATGCCGCGTTTGTCACGAATGTCGTGGTTCCAGAACAAAAAAGCATCGAAGGCTACGACGTGGTGAGCTTCTGGGCGCGGAATGCCCCCGAGTGTTCGCCGCTATCGTGCAACAGCCTCGCCAAGACGATAGCCGTCAACGAGCACTGCCTCATTCCAACCTTTGAGCAAACCATTGCCGCCATCGAGAGCGGTAAATTCAAAAATGGCGAACCTGGCCCGTTGCGGGTGTTCGCGGTTTATTCCATGGCCGGGCCGCAGCCTGGATAATCGCCCCGGATAAAAGCAAACCAAGCCGCCCCGCCGAACGCCCCCGTCCGCGAATGTCCGCCACGCCATTCGAGCCTTCTGCCGCCGATCATCCGCCGCTGCACAACCCGCGCATGTTGCTGTGGCTGGTGGCCATCGGCTTTTTCATGCAGACGCTGGACTCGACCATCGTCAACACGGCGTTGCCAACGATGGCGCGCAGCCTGGGCGAAAGTCCGCTGCGCATGCAGGCCGTGGTGGTGGCCTACGTGCTGACGACGGCAACCGTGATTCCGGCCACGGGCTGGCTGGCCGACCACTTCGGCACGCAGCGCATCTTTTTGCTGGCCATCGTCTTGTTCACGCTCGGCTCGGGCGCGTGCGCCGCGTCGGCCAGCCTCGAACAGCTCACGGCGGCGCGCGTGCTGCAAGGCGTGGGCGGGGCCATGCTGTTCCCGGTGGGCCGCCTGACCGTGTTGCGCGTTTTCCCGCGCGACAAGTTCCTTGAAGCCATCAGCTTCGTGGCCATTCCCGGCCTGGTCGGGCCAGTGATCGGGCCGACCCTGGGCGGCTGGCTGGTGGAGGTCGCCACCTGGCACTGGATCTTCCTCATCAACATTCCCGTCGGCGCCGCTGGCTTGCTGGCCGCGCTGCGTTTCATGCCCAATCTGCGCAGCACCGGCGTGGGCCGCTTCGATCTCGGCGGCTACCTGCTGCTGGTGACGGCCATGGTCAGCATCTCGTTGGCGCTCGACGGCCTGAGCGGCCTGGGCGGCGCGCAGACCGTGGTGGCGCTGCTGATGGTGCTCGGGCTGGCGGCGCTGGCGACGTACTGGCTGCACGCGCTGCGCAGCCCGTCGCCGATCTTCTCGCCCGCGCTGTTTTCCACCGCCAGCTACCGCGTCGGCGTGCTGGGCAACCTGTTCACGCGCATCGGCTCGGGCGCGATGCCGTACATGCTGCCGCTGCTGCTGCAACTGGCAATGGGCTTTTCGCCCGCGCAGGCCGGCATGATGATGCTGCCCGTGGCGCTGGCCAGCATGGGAGCCAAGCGCGTGGTCACGCGCGTCATCCGCCGCTTTGGCTATCGCCGGGTGCTGATCGGCAATACCCTGCTGCTGGGGCTGATGATCGCCGGCTTTGCGCTGATGTGGCCCGGGCAGCCGCTGTGGCTGCGCGTGGTGCAGATGGCAGCGTTCGGCGCCGTCAACTCGACCCAGTTCACCGCCATGAACACCGTCACGCTGAAGGACCTGGCGAGCGAGCGCGCCGCCAGCGGCAACAGCCTGTTTTCGATGGTGCAGATGCTGGGCATGAGCCTGGGCGTCACCTGCGGCGCCGCGCTGCTGCATGCGTTCAACGACTGGCTCGGCGCCACCAGCGGCGCGCAGTCGCTGCCGGTGTTCCGCGCCGCGTTCGCCGCGGTCGGCGTGATGACCATGATCTCCACGGCTGTGTTCTGGCAACTGCGCAAGGACGACAGCGGCGCGGCATAAGATCGCCCATCATTGATTTTCTTTGCCGCAATACGGTTCAGTCAGAGCGTTTTTGATCCATGCGTATGCGTTGCGCCACCCCTCTCCCGCCCCTTCGAGGCACCCTCCCCAGCGACTTTTCGCGTACCACCAGCCCAGCGGAAAACTGGACGCCGCAGCGCACCCAGCAGCGCCTGCGGCGCGGGGCGCTGATGCGCTTGAGGCAGGAACTGATTGGCGTCGGGGGACTTGTGAATTGCAAACGCTGAGGAGGTAAAACCATGCAAGATTTGCACCGCATCATTCGCACTGTTTTAGTGGGTGCCGTCATGTCGGTGACGCTGGCGAGTGCCAGTGCCTGGGCTGATTTGACTGCAGAGCAGGCTAATGCGCTCAGAATGAATATTGTGACAGGCGACAAAGCGGCACTGGAAACCCTGATAACCGAAGCTCAGCAGGGAAACAGATACGCCCAGATTGGTCTGGGTGATTTTTATTACCGTACTATTGGCGCTCGGCAGGACTATAGCCAAGCGGCACAGTGGTATCGCAAGGCTGCGGAACAGGGTGACGCCTATGGGCAATTTCTCTTGGGAATGCTGTATGGTTTTGGCCGGGGCGTACCGCAGGACTATAGCCAAGAGAGGCAGTGGACTCTTAAGGCGGCGGAACAAGGCTACGCTGACGCGCAAGTTGCCATGGGCGATTTCTATTGGGGTGGTCACGGCGTTCGGCAGGACCTCAGCCAGGTCGTGCAGTGGTATCGCAAGGCAGCAGAACAGGGCAATGCATACGCGCAGTCTTTACTGAGTGACCTCTATGAAGATGGCGTGGGCGTGCCGCAGAACAAGGTGGTGGCCTATGCCCTCCTGAATCTGTTGGCCGCACAGGAATTTTCGAGCGGCGATCGCTATGCATCCGATCGTCGTTCCAAGCTAGCCAACCGTATGACCGAACAACAAATCGAAGCCGGGCAGGCGCTGACTGGCAAGATGAGCGTCCAGGGCCATTTGCTGCAAGCTCTCGATCAATACTTGGCCGCGTCTGCGGACAATAAGCGCTGAAGCACCATCGCCATGCCCGACCGCTACGCCGTCATCGGCCACCCCATCGCCCACAGCAAGTCGCCGCTGATTCACGGCCTGTTCGCCCAAGCCACCGGGCAGGACATGCGTTACGAGGCCATCGACGGCGGCGCTGAAGCCGGCGGCTTCGGGCGCGCGCTGGCGGCCTTTCGCGCCGCTGGCGGACGCGGCGTGAACGTCACCCTGCCTTTCAAACTGGAGGCGCTGGCCGCCGCCGGCGAGGCCAGCGACGACGCCCGCCTGGCCGGCGCCGCCAACGCGCTGCGCTTCGATGGCGATCGCGTGCAGGCGTGCAACTTCGACGGTATTGGCCTGGCGCGCGACATCGAGGTCAACCTGGGCCTGCCGCTGGCGGGCCGGCGCGTGCTGCTGCTGGGTGCGGGCGGCGCCGCGCGCGGCGCGCTGCTGCCGCTGGCGCGCGCCGGGGCCAGGCGCATCGCCATCGCCAACCGCACCGCCGCCAAGGCCGCCAGCCTGGCGCGCGAACTGGCCCCGCACCTGCCCGGGTCTTGCATCCTGAGCGGCGGCGCGCTGGCCGATCTGCCGGCGGGCGAAACGTTCGATCTGGTGCTGAACGCCACCTCCGCCAGCTTGAGCGCCGGCACCCCAGCCGTGCCGCCCGGCGCCTTCGCCCCCGGCGCGTTGGCCTACGACATGGTGTACGGCCAGGGTCTGACGCCGTTTCTCCAACTGGCCCAGGCCGCAGGCGCGACCCGCGTGGCCGATGGCGCGGGAATGCTGGTCGAGCAGGCCGCCGAAGCCTTCGCCTGGTGGCGCGGCATGCGGCCCGACACGCGCCAGGTTCTGTCTATGCTCCAATCACGGTCATGAAACTCCTTGTCCTGCACGGCATCAACCTCGACATGTTCGGCCAGCGCGATCCGGCGCATTACGGCACGGCCACGCTGGCGGACATCAACGCCGCCCTCAAACAACTGGCCAGCCAATTGGGCGTGGCCGTGGAGTGTTTTCAGACCAACCACGAAGGCGCGATGTGCGAGCGCATCCACCAGGCGCACCGCGAGGCCGTGGACGGCGTGCTCATCAACGCCGGGGCCTGGACGCACACCAGCGTCGCCATCCGCGACGCGCTGACGATCTTGAAGTGCCCCATCGTCGAAGCGCACATGTCCAACATCCACGCCCGCGAGCCGTTTCGCCGCCAGTCGTACATCGCCGACATCGCGCGCGGGCAAATCTGCGGCTTCGGCGTCGATTCCTACCTGCTGGGTCTGCGCGCGCTGGCCGGGCAAACCAGGCAATGAGGTACGGGCCATGGGCAAACGCCTGACGCAAATCGCCACCCGCACCGGCGACGACGGCACCACCGGCCTGGGCGACAACACCCGCGTATCCAAGGCCAGCGCCCGCCCGCAGGCGCTGGGCGACGTGGACGAACTCAGCAGCCACATCGGCCTGCTACTCGCCGACGACCTGCCCGCCGACGTGCGCCAACTGCTGATCGACGTGCAACACCAGTTGTTCGACCTGGGGGGCGAATTGTCGATCCCCGGCTTCACGCTGCTCAAGGACAAATCGCTGGCCCAACTCGACGCCGCGCTGGCGCACTACAACGCCCAGTTACCCAAGCTGGAAGAATTCATCCTGCCCGGCGGCGCCCGCGCCGCCGCGCAAGCGCACGTGTGCCGCACCGTCGCCCGCCGCGCCGAGCGC
>WRJY01000148.1 GCA_009778355.1 Desulfovibrionaceae bacterium
CCCCGTCCCTGCCCCGCGCCGGTTTGCTGGCGGCGGTGATTGCGGGCGCGGCGGTGATCTACTTCGGCGCGTTGATGGCGTCGGGGATGCGGCTGCGGCAGATGCTGCGGCGCTGAGATCGTAAACAGGCTCTCAGCGGACCCGCGCAAATGCCTTTGCGGGCGGTCTGCGGCGTTGCGGCGCTTGCCCATGGATGGACGGACTATGGGTGGCGCGCTGCGCCTTGCATCCCATCGCCGAAAAGGTGTCTGCGCGGCGGCGAAAAGACACTGAACAGGCTCCGAGACGACAAAAAATACGGGGCTTGGACTTGCCACCTCTTGCTGGAGAATTTTTGGCAGCATCTATAATTTTCTGATTATCAAGAGGGGTAGGGGGGGCTCGGAGGTATGCCATTCGAGTGCCGCCAAGACCAATAATTTACTGGCACCGTTGATGAAACACGAGATACCCGTTCGCCTGACCCTGGCGGCGATTTTGTTTACTGCGTCCGCGCTCGCGGCGGCGCAACTGGCTTCCGCGCCCAATCCCTTTATCGAAGAGCTGCGCCAACAGGAGCGCGAACGCGCGTTGCGCGAGCAACAGGAGCGCGGCGTCGACGCGCGCCTCGAACAAGCCGCACCGGCGCAACCGCGCCGCCTGCCGACGCAGGAATCGCCCTGCTTTCGCATCGACCGCATCGCGCTCGAAGGCGAACTCTCGCCGCGCTTTCAGTGGGCGCTCGACGCCATCGAAGGCCCCGAACAGAGCGATTCCCCCATTGGCCGCTGCCTCGGTACCGAAAGCATCAACATCGTACTGGCGCGCATCCAGCAGGCAGTCATCGAACGCGGCTACGTCACCACCCGCGTGCTCGCTGGCCCCCAGGATCTGACTCGAGGCCGTCTCACGCTTACCCTCGTGCCTGGCCGCATTGCCGCGATTCGCTTCGAGGGCGACGCCGCGCCCGCCAGCCTGCGCACCGCACTGCCCGCGCAGACCGGCGACCTGCTCAACCTGCGCGACATCGAGCAGGCCCTGGAAAACCTCAAGCGCGTGCCCACGGCCGAGGCCGACATCCAGATCGAGCCCTCACGACACGCGGGTGCGCGCCCGGGCGACAGCGATCTCGTCGTCAAGCGCGTCCAAGTCAAACGCTGGCGCGGCAACTTCAGTCTGGATGACAGCGGTACCCAGGCGACCGGCAAGCGCCAGGCCGGCGCCACGCTCTCGCTGGACAACCCCCTGGGCCTCAACGACCTGTTTTACGTCAGCGTCAACCACAGCATCGATGGCGGCTACATCTTCGGCAACTCCGGCAAGGGCGCCGACAGTCAGGTCATTCATTATTCAGTGCCTTACGGTAGCTGGCTGCTGAGCGTCACCGCCTCCAGGAACAGCTATCACCAGCGCGTGGCCGGTGCATGGGAAAGCTACGACTACGCCGGCAAAAGCGACAACGCCGAAGTCAAGCTTTCGCGCCTGCTTTACCGCGACCAGCGCAGCAAGACCACCGTAAGCCTGCGCGGCTGGCGGCGCGCATCGCACAATTTCATCGACGACACCGAAATCGCCGTTCAGCGCCGCGCCGTCAGCGGCTGGGAGTTGGGTCTGGCCCACAGCGAATTCATCGGCGCGGCCACGCTCAACGCCAATCTGGCGTACCGGCGCGGCACCGGCGCTTTCGGGGCGATGCGCGCGCCCGAGGAACTCTTTGGCGAAGGCACTTCGCGCATGAGGATCATCACGGCCGACCTTGGTCTCGCTGCGCCCTTCCAACTGGCCAGCCAGAGGCTGCGCTATTCGGGCCTGTGGCGCGCGCAATGGAATCGAACCTTGCTCACGCCGCAGGATCAGTTCGCGATCGGAGGGCGCTTCACGGTGCGCGGATTCGATGGCGAGTCGAGCCTCATGGCCGATCGCGGCTGGCTGGTGCGCAACGACATCGGCCTGGCGCTCGGTCAGAGCGGCGCCGAGTTCTACGCCGGCATCGACCACGGCGAAGTTGGCGGTCGATTGGTCGAGCGGTTGGCCGGCAGGCGTCTGACGGGCGGCGTGATCGGCTTTCGCGGATTGTGGAGGAGCTTGAACTACGACCTCTTCGCCGGCGCGCCGATCCGGCAGCCAAAAAAATTCCGCACCTCGGGCATTGCCGCCGGATTCAACCTCAACTACAGTTTCTGAGCAGGAAAGCGTCGATGAACAAGAACCTCCATCGCATCATTTTCAATGCCGCGCGCGGTATGCGCATGGCCGTACAGGAGACGGCCAAAAGCACCGGCAAGACTGCCGCCGCGCGCCAATCCGGCCTCGGCGCCGCGCTCGCGGCGCTGCTGACCTCGACGAGCGTCCCCGCGCAGATCATCAGCGCCCCCAACGTCCCCGCAAACCAGCGCCCGACGGTACTCGCCGCGCCCAACGGCGTGCCGCTGGTCAACATCCAGACCCCGAGCGCCGCCGGCGTTTCGCGCAACGTCTACCGCCAGTTCGACGTTCAGAGTCAGGGCGCCATTCTGAACAATGCGCGCAAGGACACCCAGACCCAACTGGGCGGGTGGGTGCAAGGCAACCCGTGGCTCGCCACCGGCAGCGCGCGGGTGATCCTTGGTGAAGTCAACTCCAGCAATCCCAGTCAGTTGGGCGGCTACATCGAAGTCGGCGGCCAGCGCGCCGAAGTCATCATCGCCAACCCCGCGGGCATCCAGGTCGATGGCGGGGGCTTCATCAACGCCAGCGGCGTCACTCTTGCCACGGGCACGGTGCAACTGGGCGCCGATGGTGCCATCAACGGCTATCGCGTGCAAGGCGGCAGCATCGGCGTTGGCGGCCAGGGACTCAATGCCAGCGACGCCGACTACACCCGCCTGCTGGCTCGCGCCGCCCAGATCAACGCCGGCATCTGGGCCAACGACCTCGCCGTAGTGCTGGGCAGCAACAGCATTGCCAATACCAGCGGCAGCCTGGGCGCAATGCCGGTGGTGACGCCGGTGGCCGCCATACCTGGGGCCGGAACGCCCGTTTTGGCGCTGGACGTCGGTCAACTGGGCGGCATGTATGCGGGCAAGATATTTCTGGTCGGCACCGAAGCAGGCTTGGGCGCGCGCAACGCGGGCGCCCTGAACGCCTCGGCCGGCCAAGTGCAAATCAGCCTGGACGGACGCCTGAGCAGCAGCGGCGCGATCGCCGCCGCGCAGGACATCGACCTCAGCGTCCAGGGCCTGAACAACAGCGGGGCCATCTCCAGTCCGGGCGACATCGTGATTGCCGACAGCGGCGCGGACAGCAGCAACAGCGGCAGCCTCACCGCCGCGCGCCAGTTGCACTACAGCAGCAACGTCCTGAACAACCAGAACGGCGGTGTCTTGAGCGCCGAACGGCTGGACATACAGGCGCAGAGCCTGGCCAACGCCGGAACCATTGAACAAACCGGTGCGCAAGAGCTTGCCATACAGGCCGATCGCCTGAGCAATACCGGCCAAAGCGCCGTCATCGGCGCGCCGTTGGCTGCCGCCAGCGGGGGCGGCACGAGCGGAGAAAGCGGGGGCGATACGGACGGCGGCATGGCCTCCAAGCCAGACACGCCAGATGAAAACGCCTCCACCGGTGGCACAGGCAGCGCTTCTGGCGGCATCCAGGTTCTGCCCGCCGGGCAAATCAGCGCCCAGCGCTTGAGCAACAGCGGCCGGATACTGGCCAACGGCGTCAGCGACCTGAGCGTCGAGCAAAGCCTGAGCAACTCCGGCACTTTGAACCTGCGTGCCTTGAGCGCCGATGGCAGCGTCGATAACAGCCAGGGCACGGTAATGGTGCAAAGCTGGCGCGGCGAGCAAACCAGCCTGGTAAACCGGGACGGCAGCTTCTACAGCGCGACCGATCTGAACTTGCAGAGCCAGCGCCTGGACAACACCGGCGGGCAAATCGGCACTGCCGGCAGCCTTACCGCCAACGTTCAGCAAGACATCGTCAACGCCGGGGGCGCGATCTCCGGCGCCGGCGACACGCGCCTTTCCGCGCAGAGCCTGGACAACAGCCAGGGCGGGCAAATCGTCAGCAATTACGGCAGCGTTTCCCTGAGTGTTGCCCAGTCGCTGAACAACCAGGGCGGCGACATCCACACCGTCAGCGCCGATGCAGGCAAGACCCTGACCATTCAGGCCGGTTTCCTGGACAACACCGGCGGTCACATTTCGCAGGCGGGCAGCGGCGCGATGCAGGTGACCACGAGCGGCACGCTGACCAACGTGCAGGGGGAACTGATCAGCAATGGATCGCTCGGCATCAAGAGCGGCGATCTGGTCAACGACGGCGGACTCATCGTCAGCCAGGGAGCGGCCAGCCTGAACGTGGCCTCGCTTTCCAACCGGAGCGGCAACCTTCAGGCCGGCGGCGGCGATGCGCCGGGCGCTGACCTCAACGTTCAAAGCGCGGGCGCCATCGACAACACCGGCGGCTCCATGTCAGCCAGCCGCGACGTCAGCATTCAGGCGCAGAGCCTGGACAATGCCCGGGGCAGCATCTTCGGCGGCAGCACGCTAACCATTGCCACGGCCGGAGCCATCGCCAACGACGCAGGGCAGTTGCGCTCCAACGGCGAGCTGACCGTCAGCGGCGGCGAGTTGAGCAACAAGGGCGGCGTCATCGCCTCCAGCGCTGACAATGCGCTCCTCGATGTAACCGTGCTCGACAACACCGGCGGCAGCGTCAGCGCTGGCGGGCAACTGGACATCAGGGCGCAGAGCCTGGACAACACCCAGGGCCAGATCACCCAGGCGGGCGCAGGAACGATGCGCCTGCAGGTGGCTGGCCTGCTCACCAGTACCCACGGTCAGATCGTCAGCAATGACGGCCTCGATCTGAACGCCGGGCAGTTCGACAACAGCCAGGGCGCCTTGAGTGCCCAGGGCGATCTTGCCCTGTCCGTGCCGACCCTCGACAACACCGATGGCTTGCTGCAATCGGGCGGTCGCCTGACGCTCACCAGCGCCGGCGCGGTGATGAATACCGGAGGGCGGTTGCACGCGGACGGCGATTTACGGCTAGCCAGCGGGTTACTGGCCAACGGTCAGGGCGTGATCGACAGCGGGGCCAACGCCACGATCGACACGGGCGCGCTCGGCAATACGGATGGCGTCATCGCCGCCCAAAACACTGTCACTCTCGCCACCCAGGCGCTGGACAACACCGGTGGCCAGATTGGCGGCGAAAGTGTCGAACTGGACACGCATGGGCAAAGCTTCATCAACGACGATGGCCAGATCATTGCCGCCGGCGATCTGCGAATTGGCAGCGGCGCGCTGTCCAACCAGGGCGGCTTGCTGCAAGCCGGG
>WRJY01000149.1 GCA_009778355.1 Desulfovibrionaceae bacterium
GCGGCGCGGCGGCGGCCCCCGAAAACGGCGGCGAGGGCGAAGAAGGCGACGACGAGGCCGCCGCCGGCCCGCTGGCCATTGCCGTGGACGTGGCCGATAACGAAGACGCCGGCACGGATAATCCGGCCTCGTGAGCCTGCGCTATCTGAAATCATTGTCCACGCTGCAATGGGCGCTGACGCTGTCGGCGTTGCTGCACGCCGCGCTGCTGACCGTGCGCTTCGTCGATGATCCGGATTTCAGGCGCGCGTTCCAGCAGACCACGCTCGACGTGATTCTGGTCAACGCCAAGTCCGACGAAAAACCCGAAAGAGACAAGGCGCAGGCCATCGCCCAGGCCAGCCTGGCCGGCGGCGGCGAGGCGGCCCAAAAGGGCCTCATCGTCAGCACGCCGCTGCCGCCGGCGGTGTTCGAGTCGCCGGGCGATTCGGCCATCGACGAGAACCAGCGCCGCATCGACGCCATGCTGGAGCAGCAGGAACAGCTCATGGCGCAGGTGCGCCAGCAGATCGAATCCATACCCCTGGCCAGCCCCGCCGCGCTGGCCGCCGACCCCCAGGCGCGCGCGCAGCAGGAGCGCCGCCAGCAATTGGTCAAGATGCTGGCGGCCATAGAGCGGCGCGTGCAGGAAGAAAACTCGCGCCCGCGCAAACGCTACCTCAGCCCCGCCACGCTGGGCGCCACCTACGCGCAGTATTACGACGACATGCGGCGCAAGATCGAGGCGCGCGGCACCGCCAACTTTCCGCAGACGGCGGGCCGCAAACTGTACGGCGAGTTGTTGATGGCGCTGCTGGTCAACTACGACGGCCGCGTCCTCGACGCCCACGTGGTGCAAGGCTCGGGCAACCGCACGCTGGACCGGCTGGCCGAAACCATTGCCACCTCGGCCGCGCCGTTCGGCCATTTCACCCCTGCCATGCGCAAGGACACCGACCAGTTCGACGTCACCGCCCGTTTCAAATTCACGCGCGATCTGACGCTGGAAACCACGCTGCAGGTCGATCAGCTTACCGACGCGGTGCAAGAGCCGAAATGAAACCCGCCCAGCCTTGCTGCCGCTCCTTTCCCCGAACGAAGAAGGTGTCCGGCACATGATTGCCGCGCTGCGCCGGTGGCTGATTTTCACGGTGTTGGCGCTGCTGGCGCTGCAAGCGTTCTTCGTCGGACGCATCGCGCTGATGGCGGTGGTGGACCCGCAATCCACCGCCTTTCAGCGCTCCGAGTTCTGGCGGCTGGCCGCTGACGGGCGACTGCGCTGGCGGCAAGACTGGCGCGGCTACGACCGCATATCCGACCACCTCAAGCGCGCCGTCATCGCCTCCGAGGACGACGACTTCGTCAACCACGAGGGCGTGGATTGGGCGGCGATCGAGAAAGCCTGGGAACGCAACGCCAAGGCCGAGGCCGCCGCCGTCCAACGCCAGGCCCAGAACCAGTTGGCGCGGCCCGTCAAGATACGGGGCGGCTCCACCATCACCCAGCAACTGGCCAAGAACCTGCTGCTGTCGGGCGAGCGCACGCTGTTGCGCAAGGGCCAGGAACTGGCGCTGACCTACGCACTGGAAACCCTGCTGGACAAGCGCCGCATCCTGGAGATTTACCTCAACAGCGTGGAGTGGGGCGAAGGCGTGTTCGGCGCCGAGGCTGCCGCGCAGCATTACTTCAAGAAAAGCGCCGCGCAGCTCAACGCCTGGGAATCGGCGCGACTGGCGGTCATGCTGCCGCGTCCGCGCTACTTCGAAAAACTGCCGCGCTCGCCCTACCTCGACCACCGCGCGGGCGTGATCGTGCAGCGCATGCGCAGCGCGGAATTGCCATGAGGGCGTCGAGGGTTGGGCGTTGGGCGTTGGGCGTTGGGCGTTGAGCGTTGAGCGTTGAGCGTTGAGCGTTGAGCGTTGGGCGTTGGGCGTTGGGCGTTCAGGCTTGATGTGATTGATTTTTAATAGCTGGCCGCGCTTGATGCGCAAGGATTTCAGATATGAAACACTCTAAAATCGTTGCACAGCAGGCGCGGCCAGCTATGAAAATTCAGTTGAGCGATAGCCGTTCGGGTTGAGCTTCTTGGTCGTTGCCGGGTACGGCACTTCGGGCCTTCGACAAGCTCAGTGCGAACGGACGGGGCTTGTCTGAACAGCATGGGCGTTGGCGTGAATGCCGGACGCTCAACGCTGAACCCTCAACGCTCAACGCTCAACGCTCAACGCTCAACGCTCAACGCTCAACGCTCAACGCTCAACGCTCAACGCAAAACGCAAAACGCAAAACGCAAAACGCAAAACGCCCCAAAAAATGCGAATCCTCGGCATCGACCCCGGACTGCGCACCACCGGCTTTGGCGTGCTCGACGTGGCGGCCGGCCAGCGGCTGCGCTACGTGGCCAGCGGCGTGGTTCAGACCGTCGATGCGCCGCAGGGCGATTTGCCGGCGCGGCTCAAGCTGCTGTTCGACGGCATCGGCGAACTCTGCGCGCGCTACCAGCCCGCCGTGGCGGCGGTGGAGATCGTGTTCGTCAACGTCAACCCGCAGGCCACGCTGCTGCTGGGCCAGGCGCGCGGCGCCTGCGTCACCGCCCTGGTGGCGCGCGGCCTGCCGGTGGCCGAGTACACCGCGCTGCAAATGAAGCAGGCCGTGGCCGGACACGGCAAGGCCGCCAAGGCGCAGGTGCAGGCCATGGTGCAGCGGCTGCTGGCGCTGCCCGCTGCGCCGCGCGCCGACGCCGCCGACGCGCTGGGGCTGGCCATCACCCACGCGCACGCTGGCCAGGCGCTGGCGCGCTTGCAGGCCGCCGGCGCGGCGCGCACCACGGCCAGCATGTTCCGGCGCGGGCGGCAGGGATAATTCCTGCGTCATGGCCGAACGCGTCATCCCGTTAGTCGATCACCGCACCGCCGCGCTGCCCCTGCCGCGCGCACAAACGCCCGTTGCCGCCGGCACGCTGCTGGACGCGCGCGCGCGCCCGCTGCGCGATTTGCGCATCAGCATCACCGACCGCTGCAACTTCCGCTGCGGCTACTGCATGCCCAAGGACGTGTTCGACGGCAACTACGCCTACCTGCCGCACGCCGCCCTGCTGAGCTTTGAGGAAATCACCCGTCTGGCCCGCCTGTTCGTCGCCCGCGGCGTGAGCAAGCTGCGCCTGACCGGCGGCGAACCGCTGCTGCGCAAGGGCATCGAAACGCTGGTGGCCCAGCTTGCCGCGCTGCGCACGCCCGATGGCCGCAAGCCCGACATCACGCTCACCACCAACGGCTCGCTGCTAATGCGCAAGGCGCGCGCGCTGAAAGCTGCCGGGCTCGATCGCGTCACCGTCAGCCTGGACGGGCTCGACGACGCCGTCTTTCGCCGCATGAACGACGTCGATTTCCCTGTCGCCGACGTGCTGGCCGGCATCGAAGCCGCGCAGGCCGCGGGGCTGGCGCCGGTCAAGGTCAACATGGTGGTCAAGCGCGGCACCAACGACGACCAGATCCTGCCCATGGCGCGGCGCTTCCGCGGCAGCGGCGTGACGCTGCGCTTCATCGAATACATGGATGTCGGCGCCACCAACGGCTGGCGCATGGACGAGGTGCTGCCCTCCGCCGACGCGCTGCGCCGCCTGCAAGCCGAACACGCGCTGACGCCCCTGTCGGCCAGCGCCCCCGGCGAAACCGCCGAGCGCTGGGGCTACATCGGCGCTGGCGGCGGGCACGACCCGGCGCTGGGCGAAGTGGGCTTCATCAGCAGCGTCACCCAGGCCTTCTGCGGCGACTGCAACCGCGCCCGCCTGTCGATGGACGGCAAACTGTTTCTGTGCCTGTTCGCCAGCCAGGGCTACGACCTGCGCGCGCTGCTGCGCGGCGGCGCTGACGATGCGCAAATCGACGCCGCCGTGTCCGCCATCTGGCAGGCCCGCGCCAACCGCTACAGCGAACTGCGCGCCAGCCTGCCGCCCGACGCGGCAGGGGGAAGCAGGCGGGTGGAGATGAGTTATATCGGGGGGTAGGATCAATTGCTCCAGGGTCATGTCACGCATAAAATGACGTTTATGGAGTTTGATAAAAGTAGCAATCGGGTCACAATAGAGGATGGACAAGTACATTGTTACCCTCACCCCCGAAGAGCGACAACGACTGCAAGCGTTGGTTGGCAAAGGCCGTCACGCAGCGCAACAAGTTGTCAGCGCGCTGATCCTGCTCAATTGCGATAGTGCTGTGCATCGAGATCGGCGACGCCTGAGCAGCCAAGAGTTGGCCGAGGTTTTGCACATCGGCGCTCGCAAGATCGATCGCGTCAAGCGCGCTTTTGTCGAGGAAGGCTTGGAGGTGGCGCTCAGACGTTGCGCCGCGATGTTGCTGCTTGGCAGGCTCAGCGTGATCAGGTCAACGCTGGTATCGACTGGCAGTTCTCTGTGGACAAGATCTGCATCAAGCTCAAACGGCTTTATACGTCATTTCATATGTGACATGACACTAGGAACGAATTGAGATGAAAAGGGACGAAAAAAACCCGCAACGCTAGGAAGCGTGCGGGTTCTGAGAGGGCTTAAAACGTTGTGAGACTGTTCTGTGGTCGGCGTGGCGGGATTCGAACTCGCGACCCCTTGCACCCCATGCAAGTGCGCTACCAAGCTGCGCTACACGCCGAGAAGGGTAGGGACAGTCCATTGCTGATCCATCCCCCCTTAAGAACCGGACTTGCGACTTTCACCGCATCCGGCTCAAGCACAACAACTCCGATCAGCCTATGATGATACATCATTTCGACCTGATCGGATCGAAGCCTCGAAGTCGGGTGGGATTCAAAGTGATGTGAGGTATCAGGCGGCGTAGCGGTTGAGTAGCCCAGTAGGCGTTCCACTCATCATTGGCCCGATTCAGGCGCAGGGCCAGCATGTACTGGGCATTGGCCTCTGTCCACCACGCGCCCGGCAACTTCAAGCGCCGCTGGATGATGTAGCGGTGTGCGCTCTCGATTTCGCCTGACCCGATGGGCAAGCCTTGGCGTATCGCCGCTTCGCAGTCAAGTTGATCTTGACCTTGCCTTCGATTTCCGCATCCCATAGCCAAGGCCATTATGCTGCTTGCCTTTGCTGGGCAGCAAGCCAGGCCCGTTCGTATTGCATCGGACTGACGCAGCCGAGCGTCGAGTGCAACCGGCGATGGTCGTAAGAGCCTGTTTACGATCTCAGCGGGCCCGCGTTGGGCCGCCAAATCGCCCGATTTCGGCCCAACCCGGAGGGCAGATACCTTTTCGGGCGGTCTGCGGCGTTGCAAATCCTCGCCATAGCGGGGCTATGGCTGCGGTTTGCGCCTTGCATCCCATCCC
>WRJY01000150.1 GCA_009778355.1 Desulfovibrionaceae bacterium
AAATGGTGAGGTCGAGCTAAGTCAAAAACCTCTGTGTTCATAAGAGGTTACGAGGGCAAATAAGCGGTCAACTGCCGTTTTTAGGTTCAACCCATCCTACCCGGAATGGCCCAATGATGGCGCCCGAAACGCCAGGCGATCAGGCCATGGCGGCATCCACTTGCGCGAGAGCGCGCGGATGCACCTGCCTGGCAATGGCCTTGCCGAGCGCCTGTTGGGCCATCTTGAAGTCGTAGGTGGCCTGCATGTTGATCCAGCCCTGGGCGTCTTCCTCGCCACCGCCGAAGTACCTGGACAAGCGCAGGGCGGTATCGGCGGTGATGCCACGCCGCTCCAAAACGATGTCGTTGACGCGCGATGCGGGAACGCACAGCAGCTTGGCCAGCGCGTTGGCGCTCAGGCCCAGCGGCTTCATGTAGTCCTCGCGCAGCACTTCGCCAGGATGCACGGGGCGCATTCCGTTCTTGAACATGGATGATTCCTTTTCAGTGGTAATCGACAATTTCAACTTGAGCCGGGCCTTGCTGCGTCCACGCGAAGCACACGCGCCATTGGCCGTTGATGCGGATGCCGTGCTGGCCGGAGAGGTCGCCGGAGAGTTTTTCAAGCCGGTTGCCCGGCGGCATCGTCAAAAAAAGCAGGGTTGGCGCTGCATCCAACTGCGTGAGCTTGCGCATCGCCACGTCCTTGAAGTTCGCAAAGCGGCGCGATTGGCCAGTGACGAACAGCGCTTGCGTCTCGGTGCAATTGAATGAAACGATTGCCATGGGCTGAATTGTATACCGTTTGCCGGTAAACGGCAAGACCGGTGAGTGAGCAAACCATGATCGATGTTCACGCTCTCACCAGCGCTGCCATTCAGCAAGTCAACGCCGATACGCCGGTGCTCTGGCTGCGCTCCACCGGCGAATACGCCAACGCCAGTGCCTGCAAGGCCGACGCCAAGACTGCTGGATATTTGACAGTTGCCAAATAAAACTCTCAAAACTGAAATACCTCGCTATCTTTTGGATAGCGAGGCATCAAGTGCCCACAAGGGCTAATTTGGCTCCCCGACCTGGGCTCGAACCAGGGACCTACGGATTAACAGGCGCTCTCGACTCATTTTTTTAACCTGGTCACAGGGCACACGCCTATGAGAACGAGAGCCCATCGGAGCGTGGGGTAGGGTTGAATAGCATGGCGGGAGCTACGTTTTGGCTACGGTCGTACACTGATGCTTGGGCGCTGTTTGTGGAACCGGTTCGGGTGTCCATGCATAAGCACGACCGTTCTCCAGTCGCTGGCACACTCTTCTCAGGATGTTCTGCACTTTTCCTTGAACCCGCACCGGCTGCAAAAACTGGGGGCGCATACTCGCCGCGGCTGGATGGCTCCACTCAGAATCGCTTGGCGACGCTCAATCCAGGCATCAACGTCGGCCATGCTCAACAGACTCGCCCTATGAGCAATACGGCTGCCATCCTCCACTTGCACCACCACATACGCGTGCATCAGTACCTCCTGCCCGGTTTGCTTCATGAGGGCCACTCGCTGGGCTGACAGTTCAATCACGTCAGACAGGTAGGTGCGATTGGCTCGGCGAGTCTTCAGTTCGACCAGAACAAACGCCTTCCCTTCGACCCAGTACACACGATCGACCTTGGCGGTCAGGCCAACAGGCCCAGGAGCGCGAAATAGCTTGCCGACGTTGCGGATCGCGCTCTTGGGCCGGTAGCTGATCACCGCCGCCGTCAGGGCCGCGCGATCGCGGCCGTATTTCCCGTACAGGTACTGGATAACTTCCTCGCGCCGCTTGTGCTCGAAGTCGATGTCGATGTCGGGCGGCTCGTTGCGCTCTCGGGAGATGAAGCGCTCGAACAGCGTGGCCATCCGTGCCGGGTCCACTTCCGTGACGCCGGTGCAGTAGCACACCACGCTGTTGGCGGCGCTGCCGCGCCCCTGGCAGAGGATGTGACGCGAACGGGCGAAGGCCACGATGTCGGCGACCGTGAGGAAGTACGGCTCGTAGTTCAGCTCCGCGATCAGTGCCAGCTCGTGCTCGATCTGCTCCTGCACCTTGGCCGGGATGCCATCGGGCCAGCGCCGCCCGGCTCCCTCGTAGGTCATACGGCGCAGATAGCTCGCCGGGGTTTCGCCGTCCGGCACTACCTCCTCGGGATACTGGTAGCGCAGTTCGTCCAGGCTGAAGCTGCAACGCGCGGCCACCCGCAGTGTCTCGGCCAGCAACTCGGGCGGATAGATCTGGGCCAATCGCAGCCGGGAGCGCAAATGCCGTTCCGCATTGGATTGCAGGCCGCGCCCGCATTGCGTGAGCGGCTTGCCCAGGCGGGTGGCCGTGAGCACGTCCTGCAGCATCTTGCGCGAGCGCAGGTGCATGTGAACGTCGCCGCTGGCCACCAGCGGGATGGCGGTCAGTTCGCCCACTTGGCGCAGGCGGTGCAGCCACATTTCGTCGTCGATCTGGCGCAGCAGCTCGACGGCCAGCCAGCAGCGGCCCATGAAGCGGTCCAGGGTCCAGCGTGCAATGGACAGCAGCTGCTCGGGCGTGGCGCGGCGATGCGGTGACGCCAGCACCACGCAAGCGGCCAGCGCCTACGGATCGATGTCGGCAGCGCACAGCCGGTAGCAGCCCTTTTGAGCGGATCCGCGCCGCAGCCGGGTGATGAACTCGCACAGGTTACCGTAGCCGTTGCCGTTGCAGGCGATGACGACCAGCGTGAAGGGTGCCAGCGGCTCGCCGGCCTCGACCTCGAACTGGCTGCCGATCAGCAACGTCAGGCCCTGCTCTTTCGCCGCGACGTGCGAGCGCACCACACCGGCCATCGAACACTCGTCGGTAATCGCCAGGGCGGTGTAACCGAGTTTCTTGGCGCGCTCGACTAACTCCTCTGGGTGGCTCGCCCCGCGCAAAAACGTGAAGTTGCTCACGCACCGCAATTCGGCGTAATCGGCAAGCGGCACAGTCGAATCCATCATGGCGCGCTCACTCAGGCAAACGATCCGTGCAGGAACCACGCGCTGTCATCGCCCGCCAGCCGCTGCTGGAAGATCCACAGCAGCCCCGCGTATTCGCTCAGCGCGACCCAGTAGTCGCGTTCGACATGATAGGTGGACGCATCGTCCTCGCCCCGGTGCCACCAGCCGCCTTCCATGCGGTGGGGACCGATGAGCAGCATCAGGGGGCCTTGGTACAACGGCCGGTGGCCACGCACCGCCAGCCGCAGCGGCTCATCCAGGATGAAGGTGGGCTGCGGAAAATCGTGCGTCACGCGCTGCCGGGGCAGCGGCTGCGGCGCCGGCTGCCACTGCTGCGCCCACTCGAGGCGGTGATCCTCGCACAGCACCGGCCGCCGCACGCGCTGCGGGCCCAGCCGCGCCGCGATGCGCTCCAGCGCCAGGGTCAGCGACTGGCTGTCGCTCTTCGGGTCTGGCAGCAGCGAGGCACTGCGCTCTTGCAGCGGCACGACGTCGATCGCCTCCAGCGCGAGGTCGCCAACTGGCGCTTGCAGCTCGACCCGCGCCAGATGCTCAGCCAACAAGCGGCACAGATGCCCAAGCTCGCGCGTCGGCTGCGCGGTGCGGATCGTCAGCTCGCCGCCCTCGCCGGCGTCGCGTGCGCGCATGACATCGTGCGCCCAGCGCAGCGTGAACGCCGTAACGCCGGCATGCCGGGCCGCCAGCCAGCCGCACAGTTGCATCAACAGGCGGCGAGCGCCGAACAGCAAAGCTGGCGCCGTCTCCACCCGAGCCATCAACTCCAGCCGGGCGTGAAAAGTCTCGGGCAGTTCGATCCAGCGGTGCGCCCCGGGCTGCAAGCCGTAGACTTGGTCGAGCGCGCTCAGCAGGCCCTTGCCAAAGCGCCGGCTAATGCCGCCGCGCGGCAGGCGCCGCACATCGCCCAGCGTGCGGCAGCCCAGTTGTGCCAGAGTGAGACGATGCGGCGCAACCGCCGACAGCACCTCCATCGGCAAAGCATCGAGCACTTCGGGCAGCGGCCGACGCACCCCATTAAGCACGCCGGCGCGGGCACAAGCCAGCGCCGCCAGGCTGTTGGGCGCCCAGGCGAGCGCAGCCACCCCGAGTTCGCCCGCCTGCCCGGCTATGCGCTCGTGCAACGCTCTGCGGCCGCCGAACAGGCGCGTGCTGGCCTCGGCCTCCAGGACAACCGCTTCATCGACGATGACGACGCGGGGTGTGAATTGCAGCGCCCAGGTAGCCAGTCCATGAAGCTTGTCAATGGACGGCGGCGTCCCGTCGGGAATACAGGGCAATAACAGGGCTGCCCACAGCATCGGCAGGCACCTCGCAAGAAAACAACCGGCTCGGGCGCAGCAGCCGGGGCGCGATGATGGAAGCCAGGCCGCCAGGTATCGACGGCAAGGTAATTGGCGCCTGCAGCGTGGGGCCGCGACGCTTGAGAATCTGCAGGCGCAGCGCCCAGTCCAATTCGAGGCCAGCGTGGACGCGCAGCGGCGCGGCCGAGGATTCGTGCCGAGCCGTTTCCGGGCGGCACAGGAACACCAGCCCTTCGCAAGTTTGCGCGCCAACCTGCAGCCGTCGCACCTGCTCGGGCCGTGCCTGCGGCAGCCAGGCCACGATAGCGCCGCAGGCGTTGGCCTTTATCAGTTGTTCCGCCGTCCACAGCCGCTCGGCCGGTGTTCGCGCCTGGATCCACATAAAACAGCGCTCGTCCAGCCCCTCGTGCAGCAGGCCGGGCAGGTAGGGTTGGCGTGGCGGCGCGATGGCCACGATGGGCCTGCCGCGCGCCGCGACCTGACGCAGCGCGGGGACCAGCAAGCGCCACTCAAGAACGGCCGGCTGCGCAGTCAGCACTTCCGTGATCGACTGACTGGGCCAGCCGCCGCCCGGCAGTTCGCGGTCCAGTTGCGGCCAACCGGTGGACACCACCAGCGCCGACTGGCGGCCGATTTCGTCGCCGCGCCACAATCCGCTCAAGGCCAGACATGATCGTGCAGCCGGATCGGGGCGAACGGCAGTGGCTGAAAGGGCGTTCATGACAATCAATACTGATATTTTGTACAGTATGATACTGTATACAGGATTGATTGCTCAATCCTGATGAGCCTGCTTCAGCCGACAATGGCTTGTGCCCTGGTGACAGGGATGGTGTGATAGCGGAGCATGGATTGAGACTGTCGCAGTCCGACCAGCAGGCCCGCCCGCTGAGTTATCCACAATTGCTGTGGACAAACCAGACGCCGTCGCAGTTAGAGCAAATTTGATTTAAATGCTTACACATGATATGCTAAGTGCTCTCAGTCAGGAGAGTTGGCATGCGTGCGTATTCGCAAGACTT
>WRJY01000151.1 GCA_009778355.1 Desulfovibrionaceae bacterium
GGAGACGGAGGGATTCGAACCCTCGATGAGGCTCTACACCCCATACTCCCTTAGCAGGGGAGCACCTTCGGCCACTCGGTCACGTCTCCTGGCGCGAAGTTGTGATTATGCCATTTCAGGCGCCGGGCTGCTCCAGGTCGAACGCGCGGTGCAGCGTGCGCACGGCCAGTTCCATGTATTTTTCGTCGATGACGACCGAGGTCTTGATCTCGCTGGTGGTAATCATCTGGATGTTGATGCCCTCCTCGCTCAGCGCGCGGAACATCTTGCTGGCCACGCCCACGTGGCTGCGCATGCCGATGCCGACGATGCTGACCTTGCAGATGCGCGGATCGCCGACGACGTTGGCCTGGCCGCCCAGGGCCGGCAGCACCTTGTCCTTGAGCAGGTCGAGGGCGCGGGCGTAGTCGTTGTGGTGCACGGTAAAGGAAAAGTCCGCCTTGCCGTCCCTGGACACGTTCTGGATGATGACGTCCACCTCGATGTTGGCGTCGGCCACGGCGCCCAGAATCTGGAACGCGATGCCCGGAAGGTCGGGCACGCCCAGCACGGAAATCTTGGCCTCATCGCGGTTGAAGGCAATGCCGGAAACAATGGCTTGTTCCATTTTTTCGTCTTCCTCGAAAGTGATCAGGGTGCCGGACTTGGCTTCTTCGGCGATGTCGATGTCCCAGGGCGTGAAGCTGGAGAGCACGCGCAGGGGCACCTTGTACTTGCCGGCGAATTCGACCGAGCGGATTTGCAGCACTTTGCTGCCCAGGCTGGCCATCTCCAGCATTTCTTCAAAGCTCACCGTGTGCAGGCGGCGCGCCTCGGGCACGACGCGCGGGTCGGTGGTATAGACGCCGTCCACATCGGTGAAGATCAGGCATTCGTCGGCCTTCAGGGCCGCCGCCACCGCCACGGCCGAGGTGTCGCTGCCGCCGCGTCCCAAGGTGGTGATGTTGCCGGCGCCGTCGATGCCCTGAAAGCCGGTGATGATGACCACCTTGCCGGCGTTCAGGTCGGCGCGCACCTTGCGGTCGTCGATGCTGTCGATGCGCGCCTTGGTGTAGGCGTTGTCGGTGCGGATGGGCACTTGCCAGCCGGCGTAGCTGACGGCGGCAACGCCCTCGGCCTGCAAGGCGATGGCAAGCAGGCCGACCGAGACTTGCTCGCCGGTGGAGGCCAGCATGTCCAGCTCGCGCAGGTATTCGGCGGTCTGCCTGGCTGGGGCCAGTTCCTTGGCCAGGCCGAGCAGGCGGTTGGTTTCGCCGCTCATGGCGCTGGGAACCACCACGATCTGGTGGCCGGCGCGCGTCCATTTGGCCACGCGCTTGGCGACCTGCGCGATGCGATCGGTGGACCCCATCGATGTGCCGCCGTATTTGTGAACGATCAGTGCCATGACGTGTACTGCTGGTGGACACCGGCGCGCAAAGCACGATGCACCGGCAAACTTGGCATTTTAGCTTTCGGCCAATACCCCGCCGCCGGGGCCGGACGTCCAGTCAATGACGTCACCCGATCGCTGGACGAAGCCGCGCCCCACCTTGAGGTGAATGCGGTGCCCGCGCGTGCGGCAAGCGTCGATTTGCGCCAACAGCGCCGCCAGTTGCGCGCTGCTGGGAGTCTGAGCGTGCCGCGCCGCCAGCCAGTGGCGCAGCACGTTGGCCCGGCGCGCCGGCGACAGCGCCTGCAACGCGCCGATGGCGGGCGGCGCGCCGCAGGCAGCCAGGTCAGCGGCGGCCACTTCGTCCAGAATTTGCTGTCCCTGCGCGGCATGGGCGGCGCTGCGTGCAAAGGTGGCGCGGAACTGTGGAAACACGGTCTCCAGCGCCGGCAGCAATTGCGCACGAATACGGTTGCGGGTGTAGCGCAGGCTGGCGTTGCTGGGGTCTTCCACCCAAGCCTGTCCGCGCGCGCGCAACCAGGCGCGCACCGCCGGGCCGGGCACGCCCAGCAGCGGGCGCTGGTAGGTCACGCCGCCGCGCCGCCACTGCCCCGGCATGGCGGCCAGGCCGGGCAAACCGGCGCCGCGCGACAGCGCCAGCAGCACGGTCTCCACCTGGTCATCCGCGTGCTGGGCAATGACCACGGTGTTGATGGCATCTGGCGCTTGCCGCTGCCGCGCCAGCGCATCGAAACAGGCATAGCGGTGGCGCCGGGCAGCATCCTCGGGGCTTTCGCCCGGCGCGTGGCGCGCATCGACGCGCCGCACATGCAGCGGCACGCCCAGACGCGCGCACAGGCGCTGGCAATGGCGCTCGAACTCGTCGGCAGCGGCCTGCAAGCCGTGGTGCACATGCCAAGCCTCGATGCGGCCCAGCCAACGTTCGGCGCAGGCCAGCAGCAAGGCGGTGGAATCGGCCCCGCCGCTGAAGGCCACCGCCAGCGGCAACCCGGGCGCCCGAGCCGCGAAATGATCCATCGCGGCATCCAGCAGTTGTGGCGCGTGCGGCTGGGCTGGCGCGGGCGAATCGTTCGGCGGCAAGATGGGTTCCATGGCGGCGCCCACCATCGTACCGCGCGCGAGCACTCCTCAGGGCCCCTCTGGCAGGTCGCGCTGAAAAGCCATTCCGCCATCGATCACCGGCCTGCCAGATGGCAAGCCCCATCCGGCCCCAGGCCGCTTGTTCATGGTCATGGCTCCGTCCCGCCGTCACCCGCGCCAATTTCCGGTGACCTTGCTCTCGCATTCCGCAGGGTCAACCTTCAATGGCTTGCCGTATCTGCGCGAGTTGCTTCCCGAACTGTTCGTTCTCGCGCTTCAGCCGCTCGTTTTCCTTATTCGTTTCCTCGGCATTCAGCAGTGCGGCCATCGGGTGTTCGCTGACCTCGACATACTGCTTCTCGAGGTCGGCGCAATACGTGGCGCCTTGAAGCTCTTGCACCGCCTTGCCGAGCAAGGTCAGGAAGGCTTCGTGCCTGGCCATGAAATCGTCGCACAGCGGTTGGCACAACGGCTGCTTCGCGACGTAAACACCACATTGCTCAACCAGAGCTTTTTGCACATCGGCGATGCGCGTTTGCGGCGACTTGGGCGTCAGCTTTTTGGCCCAGTCCGCCAGCGCGTATCCGATACCGGCGCCAGCCAGGGAAAAAGGTACAAGCCCTGTGAAGGCGGTTCCGAATATGGCGATGCCTGCATGGGTGCCAAGCCATCCCAAGCCTGCGCTGCTGGCAACAGCCCCGCCAGGCTTCAGATAATCCTTGGCGGCATCGACCGCTTTACTGGCGGCGTTGCCGACGGCTTCGATTGCGGTGTCTATCCAACCGCCTATCTTCTTGCCCGTTGTGCTCTCATATTCGTCAGCCATGAGACATCTCCAGACCGTAAAGTTTCATTATCGCCGTGGCATGTGGCCGCGCAAGCGCATGTGAGCCCAAAGCAGCAAGTCCCTTTCGACCCAAATAGAAATGTCCCCTTCGCATGGCGCGAGGGGCGCCGATGGGCGAGCAGGCGGGTTCTTACCCTCCCGCCTTCACCTTCAACCGCCAGGCGTGCAGCAGCGGCTCGGTGTAGCCGCTGGGTTGCAGGGCGCCTTTGAACACCAGGTCGCACGCGGCCTGGAAGGCGGCCGATTGCTTGAAGTTGTCGTGCATTCTGCGGTAGGCCGGGTCGCCGCTGTTTTGCTGATCGACCAGCGCGGCCATGCGTTGCAGCGTGGCGCGCACCTGGCCTTCGGTGACCACGCCGTGCAGCAGCCAGTTGGCCATGTGCTGGCTGCTGATGCGCAAGGTGGCGCGGTCTTCCATCAAGCCGATCTGGTGGATGTCGGGCACCTTGGAGCAGCCCACGCCCTGGTCCACCCAGCGCACCACGTAACCCAGAATACCCTGGGCGTTGTTGTCCAACTCCTGCTGGCGCTCGGCGGCGCTCCATTTGGCTTGGCTGACGACGGGGATGGCCAGCAGGCTGGCCAGCAGTTCGTCGCGCAGCGCCACGGGGTCGGCTTGGGCCAGGTCGGCTTCCAGGCGTTTTTGCACGTCGCTGACCAGCACCTGATGGTAGTGCATGGCGTGCAGTGTGGCGCCGGTGGGGCTGGGCACCCAGGCGGTGTTGGCGCCGGCCTTGGGGTGGGCGATTTTTTGTTCCAACATGGCCTTCATCAGGTCGGGCATGGCCCACATGCCTTTGCCGATTTGCGCCTTGCCGCGCAGGCCACAGGCCAGGCCGGTCAGCACGTTGTTGCGTTCATACGCCTGGATCCAGGCGCTGGTTTTCATGTCGCCCTTGCGATACACCGGGCCGGCCTGCATACAACTGTGCATTTCGTCGCCGGTGCGGTCGAGAAAGCCGGTGTTGATGAAGGCCACGCGGCTGCTGGCGGCGGCTATGCAAGCCTGGAGGTTGATGCTGGTGCGGCGTTCCTCGTCCATGATGCCGAGCTTGACGGTGCTGTCGGGAAGGTCGAGCAGTTTTTCGACGCGGCCAAACAGGTCGGCGGCAAAGGCCACTTCAGCCGGGCCGTGCATTTTGGGTTTGACGATGTAGATACTGCCCTTGCGCGAGTTGCGCAGGCCGCCTTTGCCCAGGCCCTTGAAGTCGTGCGCGGCGACGGCGGTGGTGATGACCGCGTCCATGATGCCTTCGGGGATTTCCTTCAGGCTGCCGTCGGCGGCCTGGTACAGGATGGCCGGGTTGGTCATCAGGTGGCCGACGTTGCGCACGAACATGAGCGAGCGCCCGTGCAGCGTGACTTGACCCTGGCCACCGGCGGCGGTATAGACGCGGTCCGGGTTGAGGCCGCGCGTCATGGGCTTGCCGCCTTTGTCGAAGGTCTCGGTCAGCGTGCCGCGCAAAATGCCGAGCCAGTTGCGGTAGCCCAGCAGCTTGTCTTCGGCGTCCACGGCGGCCACGGAGTCTTCCAGGTCGAGAATGGTGGACAGGGCCGCTTCCACCACCAGGTCGGCCACGCCAGCCGGGTCGTTGCCGCCGACGGGCGATTTGGGGTCGATGCGGATGTCCAAGTGCAGGCCGTTGTGCCTGAGCAGGATCGACGAGGGCGCCTTGGCCTCGCCCTGGTAGCCGATGAACTGCGATGGCTCGGCCAGCTTGCTGCTCTTGCCGCCCTTGAGCTTGACCACCAGTTCGCCGTCCTTGACCACGTAGCCGGTGGAGTCGATGTGCGAGCCTTGTCTGAGCGGGGCGGTGCGGTCGAGCACGTAACGCGCCCACTCGATCACCTTGGCGCCGCGTTTGGGGTTGTACTTGCCGCCTTTTTCGAGGCCGGGGGTTTCGGCGATCACGTCGGTGCCGTACAGCGCGTCGTACAGGCTGCCCCAGCGCGCGTTGGCCGCGTTGAGCGCGTAGCGGGCGTTCAGAATGGGCACCACCAGTTG
>WRJY01000152.1 GCA_009778355.1 Desulfovibrionaceae bacterium
ACCCATCGGGTGAGTGTGCCGCATCGGCTTAAACCCGCACCAGTGTTGGCTTTACCCCGAATCAGTGCTTGTCAACTGCCGGATTTAGGCTGATGCCTCTCGGGGAAGAACTGCACGCCCCATTTGCCACGTGCAAAAAACTTGCACTGCGATTGCACTCAACCGGTGAAATAGGGCGCAAAAAAATCGGCCCGAAGGCCGATCTTAGAGGTAAATTGCACTTTCTTTCACTGTGAGAATGCAATCCATGGTGCCGACTGCCGGAATCGAACTGGCGACCTACGCGTTACGAGTGCGTTGCTCTACCAACTGAGCTAAGTCGGCTGAAAACAGCAGCTTTCGATTATAGCGGCGTTGGCGGTTCGGCTCGCCGACCGGTGCGCGGGAGGGCCGGGGCGGCGATGGGATCATCGGTTCGTCCGTTGCAAGACAATGTCCGGTTCCCGCGATCGAAGCGAAAGATATGAATTTGATGGCAATCCTGATCGGAACCCTGGCCGCTGGCGTTGGCAGCGTGTGGGTGGCCGCGGTTCTGTCTTGGGGCGTGCTGGCGCGCTACACGCAGCACATGCTCAGCCTGGCGGCGGGCGCGCTGCTGGCGACGGCGTTCATGAGGCTGCTGCCCGAGGCGTTCGAGAGCGGCGCCGCGGCGCACGCACTGTCCACCACGCTGCTGGCGGGGCTGGTGTTCTTCTTTTTGCTCGACAAGGCGGAGCTGTGGCACCACGGGCACGAGCATCATCACGCGCCCGCCGGGTTGCACGGTCACGGACACGTCCATGCGGGTGGCGGTCATCGGCACGGCGGCAGTTGGGCTGTGCTGCTGGGCGATGGTGTGCATTGCTTTGGCGACGGGGTGCTGATCGCCTCGGCCTTCATGGCCGGTATGCAACTGGGCGCGGCTGCCGCGCTGGCGGTACTGGTACACGAGGTGCCGCACCATATCGGCGATCTGACGGTGCTGCGATCAGGCAGCGGCGGCAGCCGGCGCGTGGCGCTGCTCAAGGTGTCGCTGGCTGGCGCGCTGACGGCGCTGGGCGGCTTGGCCGGCTACGCGCTGATCGGCCAGTTCACGCACTGGCTGCCTTACTTGCTGGTGCTGGCGGCCAGCAGTTTCATCTATGTCGCGCTGGCGGATTTGATTCCGCAGTTACACCGGCGCCTGAACGCCCGCGAGACGGCAGCGCAGGTGCTGTGGCTGGCCGTCGGTCTGGGACTGGTGGCACTGGTGGGGGGACTGGGGCTGGCGCACGCGCATTGAGGCTGGTGAAGCTGGCGTTTCAGGCGGCAAGCGGGGGGCAGCTTGATCGAGCGTGAATGTGGCATTGCCATGCCGAAGACGAGGATTGGCCTGCTTTATCCGAGCAGCAGTTCCGCCGGTTCGTCGCTTTCGGCCACGGCGTGCGCCCAGGGGGCCAGTTTGGCAGCGTCGGCGCGCAGGATTTCCTGCTTGACGGCCAGGATTTGCGACGGGTGCATGGAGAAGCTGCGCAGCCCCAAGCCGAGCAGTAACCGCGTCATGCCGGGATCGCCCGCCATTTCGCCGCAGACGCTGATGGGCTTGCCCTGGCGAGCGCCTTCGGCGATGGTGTTGGCCAGCAGGCGCAGCACGGCGGGGTGAAGCTGGTCGTACAGGTGGGCGACCGATTCGTCGGCGCGGTCGATGGCCAGCGTGTACTGGATCAGGTCGTTGGTGCCGACGGACAAGAAATCGAAGTAGCGCAGAAACAGCCGCAGCGACAGCGCGGCGGCGGGCACTTCGATCATGGCGCCGATTTTTACCGGCCCGTGCACTTGGCCGCGCGCGTCGAGCTGGGCGCGCGCCTTGTCGATGAGTTCGAGCGTCTGGCGGATTTCGCGCCCGTGCGTCAGCATGGGAATGAGCAGGTGCACCTGACCGTGCGCCGCCGCGCGCAGGATGGCGCGCAACTGGGTCAGGAACATGGCCGGCTCCGACAGGCTCCAGCGGATCGCGCGCAGGCCGAGCGCGGGGTTGAGGTGGGTGTCGGCGCGGCGGTCGTCCAGCGGTTTGTCGGCGCCGATGTCGATGGTGCGAATGGTCGTCGTCATGCCGTGCATGCCTTCGACGGCGGCGCGGTAAGCGAGGTACTGCTCGTCTTCGTCGGGCAGTTGGCCTTCGCGGCCCATGAACAGGAATTCGGAGCGGAACAGCCCGACGCCGACGGCGCCAACGGCCAGCGCGGCGGCGGTGTCGGCGGGTTGCTCGATGTTGGCCAGCAGTTCGATTCGCTGGCCGTCCAGCGTGACGGCGGGCGTGTTTTTCAGGCGCGCCAGCCGGCCGCGCTCCAGTTCGGCCTGGCGCTGCTTGAAGCCGTATTCGGCCAGGATGATGGGCGACGGATCGACGATGACCACGCCGGCGTCGCCATCGACGATGACCCAGTCGTCCTGGCGCACCAGTTGGCTGGCCGAGCGCGCGCCGACCACCGCCGGAATGTCCATGCTGCGCGCGACGATGGCGGTGTGGCTGGTCTTGCCGCCGACGTCGGTGACGAAGCCGGCAAACACGCTCTTTTTGAATTGCAGCATGTCGGCGGGCGACAGGTCGTGCGCCACCAGCACCAGCGGGGCGTCGGGCGCGCCGTCCAGCGGCAGATCCTGCTGGCGCGCGGCGCGCGGCGGCGGCGTGGCCACCGGCTGCGCGGCGGCGCCTTTCAAGTGGCGCAGGACGCGCTCGGCCACCTGCTCCATGTCGGCCTTGCGCTCGCGCAGGTAGGGGTCTTGCATCTCGTCGAACTGGCGCGAAATGATTTCCAGTTGCGTGGTCAGCGCCCATTCGGCGTTGTACAGGCGCTCGGAGATGCATTGCCTGATGCCGGCGGCCATGGTTTCGTCGTTCAGCAGCATCAGGTGCACGTCCAGCAGAGCCGCCAGTTCGGGCGGGGAGTCCTCCTTGGACATGTCTTGCTGCAGGCGCTGCAATTCCCCGGCCACGGCGTCGCGCGCGGCCCGCAGGCGCGTGAACTCGGCCTGCGTCTGGCCGGGCTCGATGAAATAGTGCGCCACGTCCACGCGGCTGGACACCACCGGCACGGCGCGCCCAATGGCAATGCCGCGCGACACCGTGATGCCGTGAATGGAGAAGGTCATGCGGCCTGCTCCGGCGTGTGCGCTCCGGCTGAACCGTGCCGCGGCGCGCGGTGGCAAGAGCGGGTCATTTTCACTCCCCTTCGCCGAATTTGCCGGCGATCAGCGCCAGCAGCGCGTCCATGGCTTCCTGCTCCTGGGCGCCATCGGTTTCCACCTTGACCACGCTGCCGATGCCGGCGGCCAGCATCATCACGCCCATGATGCTCTTGGCGTTGACGCGGCGCTCGCCCCGGCTCATCCACACGTCGCAGGGGTAGCTGCCGGCCAGCTTGGTCAGCTTGGCCGAGGCGCGGGCGTGCAGGCCCAGCTTGTTGCTGATGGCGATCTCGCTGGCGATCATTCGGCGCTCGCGGTACGCGCCGGGCCGGCGCCGGTTGGTCCGGCCACCGGCACGATGCCCTGCACGCCGCCGTCCATGGCCTTGCGCATCATGGCTTGCAACGGCTCGTGCCGGTAGCTGACGGCGCGCAGCAGCATCGGCAGGTTGACGCCGGCCAGCAGCCGCGCGCACGCGCCATCGGCCAAGCGCTGCGCCACATTGCAGGGCGTGGCGCCGTACACGTCGGTCAGCATCAGCACGCACTGGTTGGTCGGCAAGGCCGCCAGCGCGCCCTGGGCGCTGGCCAGTGTGTCTTCCACGGCGTCGGCGGCCTGCACGTCCAGCGCCTGAATGGCGGCGCCCGCGTCGGGAAACACGTGCAGCGCGGCGGCCCGCAGCGCGCTGGCCAGCGGGGCGTGGGCAATCAGCAAAATGGCGTTCATCGGCATCGATTATCGGCGCGCGCCGAAGGCGGCAAGCCGCGCCGGCCCTGAGTCACAATAACCGCCCCGCCAGGCATCCCCCTTCAAGGCGGGAATTTCAAATCCAACGCAGTCTTTACGATGAATTCTCTCGACGGTATCCGTGTCCTGGACCTTTCCCGCGTTTTGGCGGGCCCGTGGTGTGCGCAGAATCTGGCCGATCTCGGCGCTGATGTAATCAAGATCGAACGGCCCGGCACCGGCGATGACACGCGCGCCTGGGGCCCGCCCTTTCTGACTGGCGACGATGGCGCGCCCTCGCGCGAGGCCGCCTATTACCTGAGCGTCAACCGCAACAAGCGCTCCGTCACCTGCGACATTTCCAAACCCGAAGGCCAGCGACTGATCCGCGAGCTGGCCGCGCGCTGCGACGTGTTCATCGAAAACTACAAGGTCGGCGACATGGCGCGCTACGGGCTGGACTACGCCGCCATCTCGGCCATCAACCCCAAGGTGGTGTATTGCAGCGTGACCGGCTTCGGCCAGACCGGCCCGTATGCGCCGCGCCCCGGCTACGACTACGTCATTCAGGGTCTGGGCGGACTGATGAGCATCACCGGCGAGCGCGACGACCGCGGCGGCGGCCCGCAGAAAGTGGGCGTGGCGGTGGTGGACCTGTTCACCGGCATGTACGCCACCGTGGGCGTTCTGGCCGCGCTGCGCCACGCCGAGCGCACCGGCCAGGGCCAGCACTTGGACATGGCGCTGCTCGACGCCCAAGCCGCCATGCTGGCCAACCTGGGCTCGTCTTACCTGATCAGCGGCAACGTGCCGGGCCGCATGGGCAACGCGCACCAGACCGTCGTGCCTTACCAGGTGTTCGAGGTCGCGCCGCGGCCCGACGGCAGCCACGACCACATCATCCTGGCCGTCGGCAACGACAGCCAGTTCGTCAAGTTCTGCCAAGTGGCGGGCCGGCCCGACCTGGCCGAAAACCCGCTCTTTCTGACCAACGCCGACCGCGTGGGCCACCGCGCCGAACTGGTGCCGCAACTCGAAGCGATCATGAAAACGCGCACCAAGACCGACTGGCTGACCGCGCTGGACGCCGTCAAGGTGCCCTGCGGCGCCATCAACAACCTGGCCGAAGTGTTCAGTGACCCGCAAGTGCGCCAGCGCGGCATGGTCACGCACTGGAAGCACCCGCTCAAGGACGACCTGCCGCTGGTGTCCAGCCCGCTCAAACTCAGCGCCACTCCTGTGCGCACCGACCTGCCCCCGCCGCTGCTGGGCCAGCACACCGATGAGGTATTGGGCAGCCTGCTGCAAATGAACGCCGCCGAAATCGCCGCGCTGCGCCAGCAAGGCGTGGTCTGACGGCGATGAGCCTGGCGCTGGCCCGCCGGCAGGCAGGCCTAGGGCGCAACGGTACCGTTCTGCGAGCGCGCGGGCACCCAGCGCCACCACACGCTGCTGAGCGACGCCGGGCCTTCCTCGATCTGCCCCATGA
>WRJY01000153.1 GCA_009778355.1 Desulfovibrionaceae bacterium
TTCATGGCGCCCGTTGCCCCGCAAAGGCAGTGGATGCAAGGCGCAAACCGCAGCCGGGTTGGACACCCGGCGAGGATTTGCTTGCGCGGTAGACGCTGCCTTGCGGGTACCATGAAAATAGTGTGAACAGGCCCTAGCGCCACGGCAAAAGCTGTGGCAACCTCCTTGTATCACTATGCAGCGCCCGAAGAAGTCAGGCGACTGGCGGTAGCGCCTGAACTGGCGGCACAACTCAACACCTGTGCGGTCAAGAAGCCCTTCGTTTTCTTCGCGGGCTTCGATGGCGCCAATAACGACAAGAACAACCTGGCGTTGTTGGGCAATCCTTACCAAACCAATACTGGCAACCTCGCCGGCGTGTCGGACGTGAGCGCAAACAACAATGTTAAGATGTTCCCATGCTGAACGCAAAACCCTCGCCGATGCGCTGGCTGATGCGCGCGCTACTGCTGGCGTGGGCGCTGGCCTTGGCTGCCTGCGCCAATACCGCGCCGGAACAGCCCAAGCTGGTCTGGCATAAATTTTCTTTTGATGGATGGTACGACGGCAAATGGGCCGAAAAAATAGATTTATTGGCCTATAGCTATGGTGATAAGTATCGCATGGTTGCTAGAACTGAAAAACCTTCGGGTGAGTCAGCCGGTGTTGCTACCAACATCAACGGCCCCATGCCCGTAGGCGAATTCCTCTACGTCAAGTGGCGCATCAAGGCCACCGGCCAAGTGCTCGAAGACCGGGTTGATCTGCGCCCGTTGCTGCCCAAGGACATGACCGATTACGGACTGACTTTTGTACCTGATGAACGGCAGCTTTATGTTTATTTGGTTACGCCGACGCCGACACATCCCATAGAGCCTCCACCGCTTAAAACTGCCTATTCATGTTGTTTCGTGACTTACGAAATTTACCCCCACAACACCTTTCCTCTCAGCCAACACTAGGAGTACGACCCATGGCAACTTCCATTGATCACTATGCAGCGCCCGAAGAAGTCAAGCGACTGGCGGCAGCGCCTGAGCTGGCGGCACAACTCAACACCTGTGCGGTCAAGAAGCCCTTCGTCTTCTTCGCGGGCTTCGATGGCGCCAATAACGACAAGAACAACCTGGCGTTGTCAGGCAGCCCTTATCAAACCAATATCGGCAACCTTGCCGATATATCGGACGTGAACATAAGCAATAATGCCAGGATGTTCCCATGCTAAACGCAAAAACCTCGCCGATGCGCTGGCTGGTGCGCATGTTGTTGTTGGCGTGGGCGCTGGCCTTGGCTGCCTGCGCCAATACCGCGCCGGAACAGCCCAAGCTGGTCTGGCATTCGTTCTCGTTTAATGGTTGGCATGACGGCAAGTGGTCCGAAAAAATCGACCTGTTGGCCTACAGTTATGGCGATAAGTACCGCATGGTTTCACAAGTTGAAAATCCTTCCGGTGAACGGATTCCCTCCGCGTCTGGCGTCAGCGGCCCCATGCCCGTAGGCGAGTTTCTCTACGTCAAGTGGCGCATCAAGGCCACCGGCGAAGTGCTCGAAGACCGGGTGGACTTGCGGCCTTTGCTGCCCAAGGACATGACCGATTACAAGTTGACCTTCGTACCCGATGGTTCGCAACTTTATATTTATCTGGTCACGCCAACGCCAACCCATCCCATAGAGCCTCCACCGCTTAAAACTGCCTATTCATGTTGTTTCGTGACTTACGAAATCTACCCCCACAACACCTTTCCTCTCAGCCAACACTAGGAGTACAACCCATGGCAACTTCCATTGATCACTATGCAGCGCCCGAAGAAGTCAAGCGACTGGCGGCAGCGCCGGAACTGGCGGCGCAACTCAACACCTGTGCGATCAAAAAGCCCTTCGTCTTCTTTGCGGGCTTCGATGGCACCAACAATGACAAGAACAACCTGGCGCTATCAGGCAGCCCTTATCAGACAAATATCGGCAATCTCTACGATATGGCAAAAAAGAAAATGGACGATGATCCAGCGCATTTCCAGTCTCGTTACTACCCCGGCGTAGGCACCGGCGGCGAGCACGGCAACCGCTGGAATGCCGGACCCGCGCCCACCGTGCCTTTGCGCGCCATCGCCAGCCAAGCCTATGACGACTTTGCATATGAAGCCTATCGGTATCTCCAATCCACCCCCGGCGCAAAGGTCGAAGACCTGAGCGCCGTCACCGCCGGGTTCAGCCGGGGCAATGCGGCGCAGGTGATGTTTGCACGGATGATCGACGAGCAGGGCCTGAAGCTGCGCGACGGCACCGTGGTGGCCCCGCCGCACACGGTGCCCATCAGTGGCATGGTGATGATCGACCCGGTCTACACCAACGTCCAGGGCGATCTTTCGCTGCCGGGCAACGTGCATGGCGACGTGCTGGCCTGGGGCGCCGAGGATGAATTGCGCGCCTTGTTCAAGCGCGCCGATTACGCCAACGACGAGCGCGTCAAGCTGCTGCAAGTGCCCGGCAACCACTGCGGCCTGGGCGGCGGCTACGACCAGCACGGCAGCGCCGCCGCCGTGCTGGAAGGCAGCGTGAACTACCTGCGCAACAGTGGTATCGATCTGGGGCCGGTGCCGCCCCAGTTGCGGTTTGACCCGGCCCGGCCAGTGCCGGTTTACAGCGAAGTTCAGCAAATCACGAGGGGCAATGACTATCCGCCCGTGGTCGAGTACAACGAACCGGTGGCCGGCGCGCCCGGGCAGCGCGCCACCCGCCCGGTGCCCGCGCCCAGCGGGGTGGAGCCGCGCTACGCGCAAGGCTGCGAGGCGCCGCGGCAGTATGGCTCCGGCGTTGTTACCTCCAACAGCAGTGTCAAGGAGATGTTCTACGCGCTGACCGATGCGGTGCAAAGGAACGACGTGCAAGGGATGAAGCAGGCGACGCAAGCCTTCAGGGATTCACCGCAAGGGCAAGCAGAATTGGAGCTGGGCCGCCAAATCCTGCAACGGCGGGAGCAGGAACGCGCTGCCCAGCAGCAGCAAGGCCAGCCCCCTGCCGAGCCGGAGATGCACATCAGTCACTGAACACAGCCCAAGAGTCATGAAGAGAGAGTTTGTGCGCGCTAGAGAGCTGTGTTACCATGCCAAAGGGGGATAAGTCTTGGTCTCTTGATCTTGCTCCCCAAAGACCTTACCCCATGAATGGAAACTTAAGGAGAAATGAAATGGCCAATCCTCGCACTCGCACTCCTTCCCTGAGTGATGTCTTAGCTGGCAAGCCGCCGCCGCCGGGTGGTTATAGGGGGAACCCCGGTTCCTCCATGCGGTACCCGGAGGGTGAAAATATCCGCCTCTCTGCACCGCCCGGCAGCGGCGGCAGAATACCCAGCACGCCCAGCGGGGACAGAGAAAAGCCAGACAGCAGCGCAGAGTCCAAAATAAAAGATCGTAACGACCGCATCAATAATATAGGAAATAGTTCGAGCTTGCTTGGGCGTGTTGCGGGTACTGGGATTTTTGGGACTGGACAGCAGTATCCGAATAACAATAGTAGCGCCGGAGCGGATAGAACGAAAGAACCACCCCCACTCGCCCAACAAACTACGCAGGATAGTTATAACAAACCGGCGACGTTGAGTAAAGATTATGCCAACGCTGGTAAATTAAAACCGGGACAAGTGGCAGTTGTCACACCAGATGGAGGTGGCAAGAGTGTGAATATTAGGGGTGCCGTTAGTGTTCCGTTAGGCGAATCGGGCGCGTCGCTAATTATTCAAGGCGGCGTTAACGAGCAAGAGAAAAAACCGAATCAATATACGGCGGGCGCTACAGTGAAGGTACCATTATATCCATCAAATGCTGATGAAACTCCCTCGACTCCCTCGACCGGTAACCCCCGATGGGGCGACAGTCGCGCAACTGCCTCTGGAAGTGGTCAATCAGGCCAGCGCGGAAAATGGTATGACCCATGGGGACAATCCCGTGACGCCTCAACGTCACCGAGGAAACCCAATGCGAGCCAGAGCGACAGTCCCGCGCGTCCGCTTGATATCCGTTCCAATGCCCAGAGGGGGGCCACGGCGAGCGGAAAGGGCGCACACCCGTCGGATCAGCAAAAGCAGCCGTCGTCGCAGCACGGCGCCAGCGCCAGAGAGCGCTTTTTCGCGATGACCGATAAGCTGCAGAATAACGACCTGGACGGCGCCAAGCAGGTGGTACAAGGCCACAGGAACTCGCCTGAGGTGCAGGCACAACTGAACGCGGGCCACCAACATAACCAGCATAACCAGCAGATAGCAGCCGTGGACCAGTCCGGCTCTGAGATTGGCGGTCGCGGTCGCGGCTGACAGCGGGGTTTATATGACCGATGACGACATGGATGAGGCCATGCGATGGTCCGTGTTGATGGACTCGCTGGAAGAGCGCAGCGCCGAAGCGGTGGCACAGTCCCAGCAGGCCGCCGACGCCTTGCAGCGCGCGGCGCAGGATGCGGCCAGCACGGCGAAGCGCATTACGGCCCAGGCGCTGGAGGAGTTCCGGCGCGCGGCCTCGGGCGCCGTTGAAAATGGGCTGCGCTATCCCCTGGAAGATGCCAGCCGCAAGCTGGAAGACGGCGTAGGCCGCATAGAATCGGCCATGCAGACGCTGGACGCGCATATCAAGGTGCAGAGCCGGATGCTTGCCGCCTATGCCTGGAAGACTTTTGTCGCCAGCGCTTTGGCTGCGCTGGTGATGATCGGGGTGGCGGTGTACATGGGCCTGTATGCGCGCCAGGAAATCACGCGCGCGGAGTGGGTCGGCGAGATCAACGCCGCCGTTGCCAACGGCAAGCTGGTGGCTTGCCCCGGAGGCGGGCTGTGCGTTTACAGGGGCAAGAAGCTGGAGCGGCTGGATCAATAGGAAGCGAACAAACACACGCCCAGAACCAGACGCTTTTGTTGCCTTGCGGTCCAAGCCTTCGGGCGGAATGTGCTTGCCCATGAATGTATATGAGCTGCGCCTTGCATTCCATCGGCCAAGAGGTGTCTGCGCGGCGGCAAAAAATACCGAACAGGCTCTTTGCATTAGCCGCTGACAGCGATTGCCCGGTGGCGCTGTTCAAGAGAGAATCCACCGTGCATCCAACCCTCTGGAGGAAAAGGTAAGCCCATGCCGGATAAACAAACATCGCCTCAGCTTCTCCCCATTCGCGTCGGCCTGCTGGGCATCGGCACCGTGGGCAGCGGCGTGTTCAACGTGCTGCGCCGCAATCAGGAAGAAATCAGGCGCCGCGCCGGGCGCGGCATCGAAATCACCATGGTGGCCGACCTCGACACCGCGCGCGCGCAGGCCATCGTTGGCTCCGGTGTGCGGGTGGCGGGCGACGCGCGGGCGGTCATCGCCGACCCGTCCATCGACATCGTGATCGAGCTGATCGGCGGCTACGGCATCGCCCGGC
>WRJY01000154.1 GCA_009778355.1 Desulfovibrionaceae bacterium
CCAGATGATCGCCATCTGGGCCGGCTCCATCTTCGGCCTGCTGTGCCTCATCGGCGGCGCGATGCTGTGGGTGCGCCGCATGTTCAACACGCGCATCCTGGTCACCAGCCACGGTTCGGACAAGTTCATCCTGAGCTGGCTGCTGGTCACGCTGATTCTGGGCCTGTGCACGATTCCAACCTCCATCGGCCACGCCAACGAAGGCAACGCCAGCGTGGTGATTGCGTTGACCCAGTGGGTGCAAAGCGTGGCCTTCCTGCACCCGAACCCGGCCCTGCTGGCCGACGTGGACACGATTTTCAAGGTGCACATCTTCTTCGGCCTGACCGTGTTCTTGCTGTTTCCCTTCACTCGCCTGGTGCATATCTGGAGCGGCTTCGCTTCGGTGTCCTACCTGTTCCGCCCTTACCAACTGGTGCGCTTGCGGCGGCGTTGAACGTGCCGGCGCTGGCATGGGCCGCAGGCGCGCCCTGCAGCGGCTTTTGGGTGCGCGGCCTGAATTTTCGTGATCCCGGTGATGGACGATGCGCGGCAATGAGCGGAAAATACGCACCATATGAGTCAGCCATCACTGTCACTATCGGTCAAGCTTGCCATCGCCGGCGCTCTGCTGGCGCTGATGGCATTGGCTTCGGTGGGCATGACGTTGTGGGTAAGCTGGCAGTTGCAGGGGGGCGCCGCCGCCATCAACGAGGCGGGCCGGTTGCGGATGCAAATCTGGCGGCTGGCGCAGACCCTTTCCAGCCACCACGGCCCTGCCACCTTGCTCGACCGTTACGAGAGCCAGGCCGGACAGGACACGCTCGCGCAGGCGCTTGTCAGCCCGGTGCCTGACGAAGAGGCGCGGCTGCGCGAATACCTGCAACAGTTCGATGCGACGCTGGCGCTGCTCGATCGCGGCGATCCGGCGCGTCCGCTGGTAGTGCCGCACGACCGCCGCACGCGCGCCGCCCTGGTCCAGGTGCAGCAAGGCTGGCAGGATCTCAGGAGCGACTGGAGCGGCACCACCGCGCCAGCGCTGCTGGCGCAGCAGGCCGGGGACTTCGTGGCCCGCATCGAGGCCCTGGTCACCGCCATCGAACTGCGCATGGAAGGCTGGGCGACGCTGCTGGCCACTGGTCAGTCGTTCATCGCGCTGATGGTGGGCGCCGCCGCGGTCGTGCTGCTCTACGCGGCCTACACCTTCGTGCTGGCCCCCCTGGCGCGGTTGCAACACGGCGTGGCGCAGATTCGCGGCGGCGATTTCTCGGCGCGGCTGGACACCGGGCGCAACGACGAGTTCGGCGCGCTGGCCGCCGACTTCAACCTGATGGCGCAGACCCTGCAATCGTTCTACAGCGAGCTGGAGGCGCGCGTACAGGAAAAAACCCGCGGCCTGGAAACCGAGCGCAGACGGCTGGCGGTGCTCCACGAGGCCGCCGCCTTTGTGCTGAAAACCTCATCGATGGACGAGTTGACGCAAGGCTTTGCCCGCCAGGCGCGCGCCGCCGCCCAGGCCGATGCCGCAGCGGTGCGTTGGTTCGATGAAACGAGCCAATGCTACCTGCTGCTGGCCAGCGATTCGATGCCCGGCGACCTCGTCGAGGCCGTGCGTTGCGTGCCCGCCGCGAATTGCCCGTGCAGGCAACAGACCGGCGAGGCGCGCATGCGCGTGATTCCCATCGCCAATTCGGTTGCCAAGTCGGGCCCCTGCGCACGCGCCGGCTTTGACACCGCCGTCAACGTGCCGGTGCGCGTGCACGACCGCGAGGTCGGCCTGATCGAGCTGTTTTACCGCGCGCCGCCGGCGCTGGGCGAAGACGATCACAGCCTGCTCGACACCCTGGCCAGTTACCTCGTCGGCGCCATCGAGGGCCTTCGCGCCGGCGCGCTGGAACGCGAAGCCGCCGTGGCCGAGGAGCGCGCCATGCTGGCGCGCGAGTTGCACGACTCGATCGCGCAAAGTCTGTCTTTTCTGAAAATACAAGCTGGCTTGCTGCGCGAGGCGTTGCAGCGCAATGACGAACCCAGCATCGCCCGCACGCTGGCCGAATTCGACGCCGGCATCCACGAAAGCCTGGCCGACGTGCGCGAATTGCTGCTGCACTTTCGCACGCGCACCAACGCCGACGACATTGCCCAGGCGCTGCGCAGCGCGCTGACCAAGTTCGAGCACCAGACCGGCCTGCCCGCGCACTTGAGCCTCAAGGGCGCGGGCCTGCCCCTGCCGCCGGACGTGCAGGTGCAGGTGCTGCACATCGTGCAGGAAGTCCTGTCCAACGTGCGCAAGCACGCCCGCGCCAGCCAGGTATGGGTGGAAGTGCGGCAGTCGCCGCCCTGGAGCGTGGAGGTGCGCGACGATGGCGTCGGCTTCGATACCACGCAGCGTCTGGCCGACGACGAGGCCCATGTCGGGCTGCGTATCATGCGCGAGCGCGCGGCGCACATCGGCGCCAGCGTCGAGATCGTTTCAGTGCCAGACTGTGGCACTTGCGTGACGCTGGAATTGCCGGTGCGCGCGCCGCCGCAGGAGGCATAGATGGTGAACAAGATGAAACTGCCTTCCCCGAGTGCCGCGCCCAGGCGCATCCGCATCCTCGTCGTTGACGACCATACCCTGTTTCGCCGCGGCCTGATTGCGCTGCTGGCCGAACAGGAGCGCCTGGAAGTGGCCGGCGAAGCCGCCGACGCCGGCGAGGCGCTGCGCCGCGCCGCGCAGTTGCAGCCCGACCTGATCCTGCTCGACAACCACTTGCCGGGCGTGCACGGGATCGATGTCCTGCCCGGCCTGCGCGAAGCCGCGCCGAATGCGCGGGTGCTGATGCTCACGGTGAGCGAGGACGGTCAGACGCTGGCCGCCGCCTTGCAGCGCGGCGCCATCGGCTACCTGCTCAAGACCGTCGATGGCGAGGTGCTGACCGAATCCATCGTCCGCGCCGTGCTCGGCCAGGCGCCGATCAGCCCGGAGATGACCGGCAAGCTCGTCAGCGCCTATCAGGCCTTGCAAGGGCAGCACGGCAGCGATGCAGCGCCCCACGCCGGCGACCATGACAAACTGCTGTCGCCGCGCGAGCAGCAAATCCTGCGCGAAATCGCCCGCGGCGCCAGCAACAAGGAAATTGCCCGCACCTTCGACATCGCCGAGGCGACGGTCAAAATCCACGTCCAGCACATCTTGCGCAAGCTCAACCTCAACTCGCGCGTGCAGGCGGCGGTGTACGCGACGGTGCAGCGGCGCGGAATGTGATGCGGCGCGCATCGGCGGATTGAGCACAGCGCAGCCAAACCCAACGTCTGCAAAAGACCCGCGCGGCTGATCGGCGGTCGCGCATTCTTTCCCTTGCAGCTCTCGTGCAACCGTTGTATGTGGGGCACGGGGTTTGACGGTATGTTACATTTGTAACTGTGTGGCTTTAATTTAAAAGCGCACGCGCACTTTTACAAAGGATTGCATCCATGAGTAACAGCAGCGCCGGGCCAGTGCCTCGCAAACCGTTCGTTCCTTGGGGTCTGCTCGTTGCGACGATCGCCATGATCGCAGTGCTGGCCCTTCCCGCGCCCGAGGGGTTGCCAGTGGCGGGGCAACGCATGTTGGGCATCCTGGTTTTCGCGGTGATCGTCTGGATCAGCGAAGCGGTGAGCTATGAAGTCAGCGCGATCATCATCGTCACGCTGATTGCCGTTCTGATCGGGTTCGCGCCCAAAGTCAACGCGCCCGCCGGCCTCTACGGCACCAGCGCGGCGCTGGGCATGGCGCTGACGGGCTTTGGGAGTACCGCGCTGGCACTGGTCGCCGCCGCGCTGTGCATCGCAGCGGCCATGACCGTCACCGGGCTGGACCGGCGCATCGCGCTGGTCACGCTGTCCACCATCGGCACCACCACGCGGCGCATCCTGATCGGCTGCATCGCCGTCACCATCGTGCTGTCGCTCGTGGTGCCCAGCGCGACCGCGCGCAGCGCCTGTGTGGTGCCCATCATGATGGGCATCATCGTGGCGTTCGGCGTCGATCGCCGCTCCAACATTGCCGCCGGCATCATGATCGTGGTGGCCCAGGCCACCAGCGTGTGGAACGTCGGCATCCAGACCGCCGCGGCGCAAAACCTGCTGACCGTCGGCTTCATGGACAAACTGCTCGGCGAGCGCGTGAACTGGATCCAGTGGCTGATCGCGGGCGCGCCGTGGGCCGTGGTGATGTCGATCGTGCTGTATTTTCTGGTGCGCTGGCTGCTGCCGCCCGAATCGGAGGCCATTGCCGGCGGCAAGGAAACCGTACAGCGCGAGCTGGCCGCTCTGGGGCCGATGACCGGCGCGCAAAAACGCCTGGCCGCGGTGTCGGTCGGCCTGCTGCTGTTCTGGGCCACGGAGGGCAAGCTGCATCGCATCGATACCGCGTCGATCACCTACGTGGGCCTGGTTCTGCTGTTGCTGCCGCGCATCGGCGTGATGGACTGGAAAACCTTGCAAAGCCGCATTCCGTGGGGCACGCTGATCGTCTTCGGCGCCGGCATCAGCCTGGGCGCCGCGTTGCTTTCGACGCAGGCCGGCCAATGGCTCGGGCGCTTCGTGGTTACCCATTCGGGGCTGGCCACGCAGGGCACGGAGGCGGTGTTCGCCATTCTGGCGGCCTTCCTGATCCTGATCCACCTGGGTTTTGCCAGCGCCACCGCGCTCACTGCGGCGCTGCTGCCGATCATGATTTCGGTGCTGCAAACGCTGCCCGGCGACTTTCACAAGGTCGGCATGACCATGCTGCTCGGCTTCGTGGTGAGCTTTGGCTTCATCCTGCCGGTCAACGCGCCGCAGAACATGGTGTGCTTTGGCACCGAAACCTTCAACGGCAAGCAGTTCGCCAAAGTGGGCGTGCCGGTCACCATCATCGGCTACCTGTTGATGCTGCTCTTTGCCGTCACCTATTGGCGCTGGCTGGGGTGGACTTGACGAACAAAATCAAAATTGACATCGTCATCATTTCCGGCGTGGAAATCGAAGCCGGGACTCCAATATTTTTGAGCGTGAAACCGTTGGTGCGCTGCTGTTTCACCTGCTCAGCCAGTTGTATGAGTACACCAGCGTATTCGTGGATGCCAAGATGACCACGGCGCTGCTGGAGCGGCTTACGCACCGTTGCCACATCGTGGAGACGGGCAACGGCAGCTATCGGGTCACGCAAGCGGCGGCCAGCGCCAAAAAGCGCATTCGCGCGCGTGAGCTTGAGCGCAAGAGAGCCAGAATGGGGGATGCACCGCAACCGAGTTGACAGCGCCCGCGCGTGGCAAGCCGCTTCGGGCTACGCCCAGCGTGCGCCAGCCTCTGGAATTGGGGTCTTCACCAACTCCGGCATTGGTGCAAACCCCAACGATTGGGGCAAACACCAATTGGTGAACACCCCAACTGCATCGC